>DXHX01000046.1 GCA_019113205.1 Candidatus Pseudogracilibacillus intestinigallinarum
ACTTCGGCCTGCATTCTTGCAACTTCGGCCTGCATTCTTGCAACTTCGGCACGTATTCTTGCAACTTTGGCACGTATTCTTGCAACTTTGACCTGTATTCTTGCAACTTTGACCCGGATTCTTGCAACTTCTAACCCGTTTTATCATATTGAATCTTCTGATTGAGCATGGTAAAATATGAGAAAGATGGTTGATAGTTTACACTGTCAGTCATATGAACTGTAATTAAAAACACGACCTGCTCTAAAACTACTCCACTACACCTTTATCCATTTGAATGCTTTCGAGGAAGGATAATTTTGTAGTGGATTTTTTCATTATAAAAGGAGGCTGGACCATGTCAGAAACTGCTTTTTCGGTAAAAATAAACGATCAAACTTATGAAGTAACTGATGAAAAAACGATAATTCAACTATTAAACAAAGAAAAAATTGCTCACCCACAAGTTTGTTATAATCCATTAGTAGATCCTGTACAAACTTGTGATACATGTATCGTCGAAGTGGATGGAGAGCTTGTACGAGCATGTTCTACCCCATTAACGAAAAATATGAACATACAATTACAATCAAACAGTGCTAAAGTTGCACAAACAGAAGCGATGGATCGTATTTTAGAAAACCATTCATTATATTGTACGGTTTGTGACAATAACAATGGGGATTGTACATTACATAATACGGTAAAGGAAATGGGAATTGAACATCAAAAATATCCTTACACACCAAAAGTCGATGAAAGCGAAGTAGACATGTCACACCCTTTCTATCGATATGATCCAAACCAATGTATTGCTTGTGGACGTTGTGTAGAAGTATGTCAAAGTTTACAAGTAAATGAGACACTATCTATTGATTGGGAAGCAGATCGTCCCCGTGTCATATGGGATGAAGGTGTGTCAATCAACGAATCATCTTGCGTTAGCTGTGGACAATGTGTGTCTGTCTGTCCTTGTAATGCTTTAATGGAAAAATCAATGCTCGGTAATGCTGGTTTTATGACTGGTTTAAAACCAGATATGCTAAATCCGATGATCGACCTCGTGAAAGATGTGGAACCAGGATATAGTGGCATTATGGCCGTATCAGATGCAGAAGCGAAAATGCGGGAAACACGTACGAAGAAAACGAAAACAGTATGTACGTTTTGCGGAGTAGGATGTACATTTGAAGTATGGACAAAAGGAAGGGAAATTTTAAAAGTACAGCCAAGTGAAGGACCAGTAAATGCAGTATCCACATGTGTAAAAGGAAAATTTGGATGGGATTTTGTTAATTCAGAAGAAAGAATTACTACCCCGCTTATTCGTAAAAACGGTGCCTTTGAAGAAGCGAGCTGGGAGGAAGCATTATCTCTCGTTGCCAAAAAGCTTCGTGAAGTGAAAGAAAAACACGGAAAAGATGGTGTTGGTTTTATTTCCTCTTCCAAAGTGACAAACGAAGAAAACTACCTCATGCAAAAACTTGCCCGCCAACTATTTGAAACGAATAATGTCGATAATTGTTCTCGTTATTGTCAATCCCCTGCAACAGATGGATTAATGCGAACAGTTGGGATGGGGGGCGATGCCGGAACGATTAAAGACATAGCAAAAGCAGGTCTTGTCATCATAATTGGTGCGAATCCTGCAGAAGCACACCCTGTTTTAGCGACACGTGTAAAACGTGCGAACAAATTACACGGTCAAAAGTTGATCGTATCAGATTTAAGAAAAAATGAAATGGCCGAACGTTCAGATGTCTTTATTCGACCAAAACAAGGAACAGACCAAGTATGGATCATGGCGATAACGAATTATATGATACAACAAGGATGGCATGACAACGAATTTATTCAAGAAAACGTACATTATTTTGATGAATTAAAAGAATTACTAGACACATATACATTACAATATGCCGAAGAGCAAACAGGCATTCCCGAGGCTACATTAATTGAAATAGCGGAAATGATCCGTGATGCTGATGGCACATGCATCTTATGGGGGATGGGTGTTACACAAAACACAGGTGGTTCTGACACATCTGCGGCAATTTCAAATCTATTGCTTGCAACAGGAAACTACCGACGTGAAGGTGCCGGTTCTTACCCACTACGTGGACATAATAACGTACAAGGAGCATGTGATATGGGTACACTTCCAGCATGGCTACCAGGGTATCAACATGTAACAGAAAATCATGCTCGTGAAAAATTCGAGCAAGCATACAGTGTGAAAATTGATGACAAACCTGGATTAGACAACATTCAAATGCTTCGCTCCATCGATGAAGGAAAAATGCATGCAATGTATTTAATGGGTGAAGATATGGCATTAGTAGACGCCGATGCAAATCACGTCGATAAAATATTATCAAAACTAGATTTCTTTGTCGTACAAGATGTCTTTTTCTCTCGCACAGCACAATACGCAGACGTTATCTTACCTGCCGCTCCATCACTAGAAAAAGATGGAACCTTTACAAATACAGAGCGACGTGTGCAAAGACTTTATCAAGTAATGCCTACATTGGGTGATGCAAAACCAGATTGGTGGATCTTACAAGAAGTTGCTAACCATTTAGGTGCAAATTGGAACTATGCACATCCAAGTGATATTTTCGATGAGATGGCATCACTTTCACCTATTTTTTCCCAAGCAAACTATGATGTTTTAGAAGGTTGGGGAAGCTTTTTATGGGGAAGCCTTGACGGAAAACACACTCCGTTATTATATAAAGACGGCTTTAATTTTTCCGATAAAAAAGCACGTTTTGCATTATCACACTGGGTAGAACCACATGATTTTGAAGATGAGTTCGACTTGCATATTAATAATGGCCGGATGTTAGAACATTTTCATGAAGGTAACTTAACAAACAAATCTGATGGAATTCAAGAAAAAGTACCTGAAATCTTTGTGGAAGTATCGCCACAACTTGCGAAGGAACGTGAATTTTCATCTGGTGCAATCGTCCGTCTTACATCACCATTTGGAACTGTTCGATTACCTGCACTCGTAACAGACCGCGTGCAAAAGAACGAATTATTTTTACCAATGAACTCTGTAAGCAAAGAGTCTGCCATTAACTTTTTAACGGGACCAATTTATGATGGCCGAACAAACACACCAGCATATAAACAAACGAAAGTAAAAATGGAAGTATTATCGAAAGATGGAGCATCTCCACTTCCTGAAACGAATCATCGAAATAAAAAGCGGAACCCACAAAAAGGGGTCGAAGTAGAACGTAAATGGAATCGTCCCGGATATGTTCATTTAACGACAAAAAATTGAGGAGGTATTTTTCCATGGCAGAACCGATTCGCGAAATTCGTCGACCTACATTAACGAAAGAACAACAAATCGATGCAAAATTAGACAATTTAAAAGAAAAATTTGCAAATAATGAAGAAAGTTTAGATCAATTATTAGATATTGTTGGAGAATTAGGGACAATTGGTGCATTAGATGCATTGAAAGCAATGTTATTAGCAAAAGAAGATATCGCTAAAATTGGGCTCGAACAAGTGACAAAGGAACCTGTTACAAACCTTTTAAATACAATTATTGGAGCAACAGGCGCAATGATGGAAGCTGACCCAGATCAAACAAAAAATGTCGTTCATGGGGTTGTTTCCGGACTAAAAGAAGGCCATGAGTTTGTAGACACCGAACAAAAGATAAAACTCTTTGATTTAATGCGGTCTTTAAATGATCCTGATATTAATCGTGCAGTAGGTTTCGGGCTTCATTTTCTAAAAGGAATGGGAAAAGAGTTAAAAGAATAATCGTAATTCCTATCATTTCATGGTATAATAATCGAGCGATGAGCTGCTTTGTGTAAGTCGAAGAATGCTTGATATGTGAATGTGAACACATGATTCTTCGCCACAAATGAGAGAAACTCCATGAGATGAGTTTCAAAGATAAACGCCTGTATGGAGTATACAGGCGTTTTTTATATGTAGTTACAAACGTAACAATGTATTGTTTTGTTCAATTTTGATATGATTAAGAAAATAAGATGGATAGGAGTATGATGTATGTTTGCACAAACTTTATATACAGGCACGCGCGAAGAAAATTATGAAACAGTTACTCAACAATTAGAGGCTCTCATCACTGGAGAACAAGATATGATTGCGAACTTATCGAATGCTTCTGCATTATTAAATCAATTTTTAGATGACATTAATTGGGTTGGGTTTTATTTATGGAAAGAAAATGAATTAGTTTTAGGACCTTTCCAAGGACTACCAGCATGTATCCGTATTCCATCTGGACGCGGTGTTTGCGGTACAGCCGTTGAACAAAAAATAACGATGCTCATTGAAAATGTTCATGAATTCCCTGGACATATTGCATGTGATCCACAAAGTAAATCAGAAATTGTTATTCCAATGATTAAAAATGATGAAGTCATTGGGGTTCTTGATATAGACAGCCCAAATTATAATCGATTCGACAAAATCGATGAAACATATTTAGAAAAATTTGTCGGTACATTGATGAAACAAATATAAAATTTTTCCGTGATAGGAGGAATTCCTCCTATCGCGCTCCATTATTCATAAAATAATTGCTCTCGTTCTAATTCTTTTTTGGATCGCTTAATATGCTTTATTGGAATTAATAATACGAGCGCAACAATACCATTGATGATTCCAACAGTAAAATTAAGGCCATTAAATGGATCATGTTGGCTAAATAAAATAGCATTTAGAAAAAACATGAAAATATTAATCCCGAATAATGTCATGATTATGTTTTGGATTTTGTTGTAATATGTAATTTTTGATGCACTATCTGAAAATATTTCAAATGGTCCTTCACTCGCTAATTTTCGGACATATATCCATCCGAAAGATTCATGAACAATTTCGGCCCCACTATCTTCCAATAAAGATTTATATTCTTCTTTCTCTACCTTTTTCATATCGATAACATACTCATTTCGATAAGTATATTCTACTTGTTCTTCTCTTTCAAAAACAAATCGACCGAGGCAAAACTTTTTCAAATGCCAACCTTGTGCACTCATTTCATTAATCCAACGTTCTTCCTTCTCATAATCTAACATAAACCGATATTTAACTAATGTCACTTTCTTTCCCTCCTTTTATAATCGTCCGACCATTATGATATAGTTCCTCTAAACGAGAAATTTCAAGATGGACCGCCTTTTCGCCTAATTCGGTAATGATATATTCCTTTCTTCTTCCGTCTCCATCCAATTGTTCAATCCACTTTTTTTCAACTAAGGATTTTAGTGCACCATATAATGTTCCAGCCCCAAGTTCGACACGCCCATTACTAATGTTCGAAACATATTGCATGATGCCATAGCCATGCCTCGGTTCATATAGTGATAATAAAATATAGTATACCCCTTCTGTTAACGGTGTTTTCACTTTATCGCCCCTTATATCATCTAACGTTATATCGTCAACCGATACACTAAATTAAGTATATCGTCAAACGATATAGTTGTCAATAAAATTTTCTACACTTTTTTAGATATGGTACAAATACCCGTCTGGTTAATATGCGACATAAACTTTTTCTCCAAATAAAAAATGACAGAGAAACGAATTATATCGCTTTTCTGTCATTTTTATGCTTACTTTCCTACTTCTTCAAATTCATTTATTGCACCATGACGAACAGGTCCAACATATTCATTCAATTTCCAACCGTGCTTAATTGCTGCTGTTACGAATTGTTTCGCTTGTTCGACTGATTCTTTTACAGTTTTACCTTTTGCAAGGTTTGCTGTAATTGCTGCTGCAAATGTACAACCAGCTCCGTGATTGAACGTCGTATCAAGTTTGTCTGATGTTAATAATACAAATTCTTTCCCATCATAAAATAGGTCGACTGCTTGGTCATCCTCCACACCAACGCCACCTTTAATTACGACATTTTGTGTACCTAATGCAATAATTTTTTCTGCCGCATTTTTCATCTCATCAATCGTACGAATTGATCCGGTTTCGGCGAGTTGCCCAGCTTCAAATAAATTAGGTGTAACGATCGTAGCACGTGGTAATAATAATTCACGCATTGCAACCGTATTTTCAGGTTGTAACACTTCGTCTTCCCCTTTACATACCATCACAGGGTCAATGACGACATGGCCAATTTCATATTCGTCTATTTTTTTTGCTCCTACTTCAATTATTTCTACAGAACCGAGCATACCTGTTTTCATCGCATCGATTCCAACTGATAAAATTGTGTTTAATTGTTGCTCCACAACATGTACATCAATAGGTGTGACTCCATGTGCCCAATTATTATTTGGATCCATCGTTACGATAGATGTTAATGCAGTCATCCCATATACATGATGCTCCTGGAATGTTTTTAGATCTGCTTGAATTCCTGCTCCACCACTAGAATCTGAACCAGCTAGTGTTAACGTCTTTTGCATTGTCATGATTGTTATTTCCTCCTAAATAGCCAATAAAGTATCGCCTATAAAATGTATATATTTTCATTATAAAGTATATTTCGATATTTACCATAGGATAACTACGATTTATAAAAATTAGCTCAAACTCTATTATACCCCCCTATGTATTTGACAAATGTGTCTTAGTAAGTTATTATACCCCTATAGGTATAATAGAAAGGGAGAATTCAATGAGTAAAACGACAAATGACATGCACATCAATGACATTGAACCGTTGATGGCAAAAAATATCTATCTTTTAGATGTAAGGGAGGATTTTGAATATGAATTAAAACATCTTGCTAATAGTACATTAATTTCGGTCCATGATATTCCTGATAGATTAGAAGATATCCCGAAAAATAAGACGATTTATGTGTATTGCAGAAGTGGGAATCGGAGTAAACAAGCTGCCGACTTTTTAACTAGCTGTGGATATGATGCAATCAATTTAACTGGCGGGATAGAAGCTTATGCAGGGAAATACGTACAAAATGAAGTGTCAACACAAATTGATCCAAACCGAATAAAAATTGAAGCAAGTGGTCTACAATGCCCTGGCCCATTATTAAAAGTAAATGAGGTCATGAATACTTTATCTATAGGCGAACAGATGGAAATAACGGTAACAGATTTTGGATTCTGTGCTGATATTGAAGCTTGGGCTAAGAAAACGGGCCATACCGTGCTAAAAAATGAACAACAAACAGATAAAGTCGTCGTCATTTTGCAAAAAAATCAGCAACAATCAACATCACAGCCACTTGTTGAAACGAAAGACGGTGCCACTATGGTCGTTTTCAGTGGTGATTTAGATAAGGCACTCGCTTCTTTTATTATCGCTACTGGTGCGAAATCGATGGGGAAAGAAGTTACGATGTTCTTTACATTTTGGGGATTAAATATTATTAAAAATCCACACGCACCAAAGATTAAGAAGTCTGGTTTAGATAAAATGTTTAGCAAAATGATGCCGAACTCTCCGGAAAATTTGCCGATTTCTAAAATGAATATGTTCGGACTTGGATCAAAAATGATTCAAAAAGTAATGAAAAACAAAAAAGTAGATGCATTGACAGAAATGATTCATAAAGCAGAAGAGCTTGGAGTCAAAATGGTCGCATGTACGATGAGTATGGACGTAATGGCGATCGATCGTCATGAGCTTTTGCCATCTGTAGAAATTGGTGGTGTCGGTTCTTATTTAGGTGATACAGAACATAGTAATTTAAATTTATTTATATAAAAATTAAAGGAGTAGATACAATGTTTTTCCAACAATTTTACGATCAAAAACTAGCACAAACATCTTATATGGTAGGTTGCCAAAAAACAAATGAAGCAATTATTATTGACCCGAAGCGAGTACTGGATGAATATGAAGAAGTAGCAAAGCGTGAAGGATTTACAATTACACATGCAACAGAAACGCATATTCATGCAGACTTTGCTTCTGGTTTACGCGATGCCGCACGCCGATTTGGGGCAACATTATTCATCTCAGATGAAGGAGATGAAAACTGGAAATATAAAAATATGCCTTCTGACACAGTATTCTTAAAAGATGGTGACTCCATTCATATTGGGCATGTCGAGCTAAAAGTAATGCATACACCAGGACATACCCCGGAAAGTATATCCTTTATTCTAACGGATCATGGTGGCGGTAGTTCCGAACCGATGGGGATGTTTACTGGGGATTTTATTTTCGTTGGGGATATTGGCCGACCTGATTTATTAGAGGAAGCAGCGAAAATGGAAGGTACGACAGAAGAAGGTGCAAACGCCATGTTTGATTCCATTCAAAAACTAAATGATTTTCCTGACTTTTTACAAATTTGGCCAGGACATGGTGCTGGTAGTGCATGTGGGAAATCGCTCGGTGCTGTGCCATTATCAACATTAGGATATGAACGCCATAATAACTGGGCATTCCAAATAAAAGACCGCAAAAAATTCATAGACGAATTAACGAGTGACCAACCTGAACCACCATTATATTTTGCACAAATGAAAAAAGTAAATAAAATTGGGCTCCCATTATTTGAAGTGAAGGAACTCGATATCGGTAGACCTGAAAAATTTACTAGACAAATTTTAGACTTACGAACGAAAGAAGATTTTGCTAAAGGATTCAAAAACGGGTCGATTAATATTCCGTACAATGATACATTTGTACAATATGCTGGTTGGTTCGTTCAATATGATGTACCGATGACCGTCATTGCGAACCCTGCTGATGCAGTAGAAATTCAAAAAGACCTCGCATCGATTGGGTTCGATCAATTAGAACGTATTATTCCTATCCAAGAGGCAGAAGCCATTTTCGATGACGCATATGAACATATTACACCAGAACAATTTAAAGAAATATACAAAGAAATAAATATACTCGACGTTCGAACAACAGCAGAACATAAAGTCGCCAATGTACAAAAAGCAACACATATTCATTATGGTCACCTATTAAATAGCACGATTCCATTTCCAAAAGAAACACCGCTTTACGTTCACTGTCAGTCAGGTGTTCGCTCAGCGATTGCAATCAGTGCACTAAAAAAATTAGGTTATAACAATGTTATCAACGTACTTTCCGGATATAATGGCATTAGTACAGTAATAAAATAATGACTTTTTCTTTTATCGTCGTTATCTTTCTTATCGGATTCATCGGTTCCTTCATCTCCGGAATGATTGGAATCGGTGGCTCTATCATTAAGTATCCGATGTTATTATATATTCCAGCCTATTTTGGGCTTATGACATTTACTGCACATGAAGTGGCAGGTATAAGTGCAATTCAAGTATTTTTCGCCACGCTTGCAGGTGTATTCGCATATAAAAATAGTGGTTATTTACACAAAAAACTAATTCTCTATATGGGTAGTGGTATTTTATTAGGTAGTTTACTCGGTGGCTACGGGTCAAAGTTTTTAACAGAACTTCAAATAAATATTATTTATGCTATATTAGCAACAGTTGCTGTGGTCATGATGTTTATGCCTAAAAAGGAAGTGCCTTTTGTACGTGGGAGTACATTGAAATTCAATGGTCCCCTAGCCGCTACTTTAGCGTTTATAACTGGTACAGCAGCGGGGATCGTCGGTGCTGCAGGTGCATTTATTCTAGTTCCAATCATGCTCGTCATCTTAAAAATTCCAACACGTGTAACGATTGCAACGAGTTTAGCCATTACTTTTATTTCGTCTATCGGTGCTACATTTGGAAAAATTATTACTGGACAAATTTTATATGGACCAGCTCTCATTATGATTATCGCTAGTCTCATCGCTGCCCCACTCGGAGCGAAAATTGGACAAAAGACGAACACAAAAATATTAGAATGGATGCTAGCCATCCTTATCCTAGCAACCGCAACAAAAATATGGCTAGAAATTTTATAAAATAAATAATAGAATCTTAAAAAAATTATATATTTCCTCCCTTTATTCTATCCGCATATAAACCATTTAATTGATAATGATTATCAATTAATGTATAGTGAGTAATAGAGAGTCGGATAATTAAAATATTGGAGGAATGTGCCATGCAAATACATTGGACAAAAATTCATAAAATCATCGACGAGACACCTGAAGTTAAAACATTTTATTTACAATTACCTGAAGGATTTACATGGGAAGAAGGTTCCTTTACACATATGGGATTAAAAGGATTTAATGAAGGAGAAAAACCGAATCGCGGACTCGTTCGTCATATGTCGATTAGTACATTACCTGATGAAAACTCCATCGGCATTACTACACGAATAAAAGAACAGTGTTCTGAATACAAAGCATTTTTAAAAGAACATAAAATCGGCGATGAAGTTGCTCTTTTTAAAACACATTGTAATGTACCATTAAGACGTGAAAATAAAAATATTTATTTACTTTCATCTGGTGTCGGTCTTGCAACATTTAGACCACTCGTCTTACATTATTTTGACCAACAAGATGATATTACACATGTTCATTCATTGAATATTGATTCGACGAAAGATTATTTATTTCCGTCTATTTTCGAAACGAATAAGGAAAAAAACTTCACTGCCTCTTTCGTTGATAATCGCCCAACATACTATGAAGCAGTGAAACAATTAGCAGAAGATAAAGATGGTGTTTTTTATGTAGTTGGTAGTGACGAATTTTTAAGACAAAATATAGATGTTCTCATGGAACAAGGAATTAAGCCAACGCAAATTATGCTCGACAAACGTGAATCGATTCGGGAAGAGTTTTTACCTGTAAATAAAACATTATAAGATAGAAAAAACCTCTATACGAGTAACTATTGAAATACACTCGTATGGAGGTTCTTTTATTTTGGATTTGTTGTGGACGGAAATTCATATGCATCTGTTTTAAACAATAAACTAACAACAATAAATACAACAAACGATAATGCTACTGGAATCGTTACAGCATGTACACCTAGTAAATCTCCATACATACTATTATATTGATAAATGGCAATATACGAGATAATTCCAACGAGCATAGAAGCAATTGCGCCATGTTTGTTCGCATATTTCCAATACAGCCCAAATACAATCGGCCAAATAAATGCCGCTTCTAACCCACCAAATGCAAATAAATTTAAAAAGATGAGTAAATCTGGTGGACTAATTGCTAAAATAAAAGCAACTATCCCTATTATTGCTGTCACCGCAACACTAACTCTTTTAATTTCTTTTTCTGATGCTTTCGGTTTGATGTAGTTTAAATATACATCTTTCACGACAGAGGAACTCACTAAAATAAGCAAAGAATCTACTGTCGACATAATAGCTGCCATCGGTGCTGCTAGTAATACCCCAGCTAACCATGGTGGGAGTACTTCTAATGCAACGAGTGGAATAACTTGATCTGCTACGTCAATTCCTGGTAACACTGGACGAGCAAACACTCCGATTAAATGCATCCCTAACATGATAATCCCGACAACAATAGTCCCGATTAAAATGGCGCGGTGCATCGCTTTCGAATCTTTATACGCCATAGCACGAACAGCAATTTGTGGCAATCCAATTACCCCTACCCCTACTAAAATCCAATAAGAAGATACATAAGCAGAGGTTAAATTTCCATCTTCTCCAAATGGAGTAATTAAATTTGGGTTAATTGCTACTAAATCGGCGAATAAATTCGATAAGCCGCCACCAGCAATAATAACCGCTATAAGCAGCATAATAGTTCCACCGACCATGACGATTCCTTGTACTGCATCCGTTATAACGACTGCCCGAAATCCTCCGACAACGACATATACTAATACAGAAACCGTAAAAATAAATAATGCTGGAATGTAACTTAAATTCGTTAACGACTGAATTAAATAAGCTCCACCAACCCATTGCGCTGCCATTGCAGAAAATAAAAATACAATAATACTTATTGCTGAAATAATTACAATTACAGAGCTTTTATATCGTTCTTTTAAAAAATCAATCAATGTGACAGCATGAAACCTTCGGGCAACGATTGCGAATTTTTTCCCTAACACTAAAAGCACAAAATAACCTGTTGCCACTTGTGTCATCGCAAGTAAAACCCAACCAAAACCTTTCGTATATGCAGCTCCTGGTCCACCTAAAAAGCTAGATGCACTACCATATGTAGCTACCATCGTCATCGCAAGCATTAAGCCACCAAATTCTCTACTTCCTAAAAAATAATCATTTACAAATGAATCTGCTTTTCCTAGTTTTCGGTTGGACCAAATGCCGATTAAAAATATAATAACTAAAAATAAAAACAACGGCGTGATAACGATCCAGTTCATTTATCGTCCACCCCATTTTCTTCATCATCTAATGGAATGTCTGTTAATACGTACTTTACGACAATCCATACAAGGACAATCATTAAAAGTGTGCCTAAAATAAGGCTGAAAAAAATCCATGCCGGAAATCCTAATATATACGTATATTGTTCAGGTGGTTTTGACCCTAACCCATATGCAAATCCATACCACCAAGCGAAATTTATAATCGCTAATATACAACCGATGATTGCCTCCCGATGGGCAATTTTAAAACGTGGGTCTTGTCTTTTTCCTTTATTCACAAGAGTAACCCCTTTCACTTTTTCAATATAAGTTTACTGAATCATGAATCATTTTTTCGTATATGTGTCATTATACAAAATCTTCACGAAAGAAACTATCATAATTTTAAATTTCAGCATAAAAACTACCCTTTCTATCATTTTAGAAAGGGTAGTAATAAGCTTCCTAACTATTTAAACTTTCTCTTCATTCGATGCTTCCATTTCGGCTACAAATTTATGGAAGTGTCCTGAAATCGTCGTACTAGAAACCCCATACGTTTCCGCTAGTCCTTTTTGTGTGACACTATCATCTTTGGCAAAACCTTGATGCAGTAAATAATCTAGTGCAGCTATGTACCCTGCTTCTTTTCGAATAACCGGACGTTGTTTGGAACTATAATAATGCCAGAATGAAACGACCTTTTCAATCATTTCTTTGTCCGTCCCTTTCGCCTCCATCTTCGATACGAACTCACTTGCAACCGTTTCATAAATTGGTTCTTCCCAGATTACCTTTTCTATAGGCGGTTGAATAAACGATGCAATTAACCGAATATAATGCTCGTTCATATGTGCTCCAGTTACGTTTTTATCGTTCTTCTGTTCCTCTATCCAATCTTTCATCTCTGCTGGAAGTCCAATAGATGCATATAGAAAATGATCTGCTTCTACAGCTTGAAGCAATGTTCCAACGATAAAGTTTCCGATGTTTTCCTCTGTAATCCCCTTAATTTGAATC
>DXHX01000047.1 GCA_019113205.1 Candidatus Pseudogracilibacillus intestinigallinarum
AGGAATTTAAGTGTATTTCATAGATGTGATAGGTAAACAAATAAAAATTTAATCAATATAAGCTATTATTAAGTATTGCTCAAGGGAAAATAAAAACGGGTTCTCGCTCTGCAAAGCAAAAACCCTAATAAGCAAATTAATGGAAAAAAGTATGTTTTCCCTACTCATATTTTTAATATACAATGATTTAGTCAGATTATATAGATGAATAATTAATTAAAAATAGATTTTAATTTGTATTCGATGTAGTGTGTAATAAAAAACCGTTTTTATCATTGCTAGTGTGTGGCGATGATAGAAACGGTTTTTGGTTTTTAAAGGTTTTTCATCGATGTTGGATTGCATATTGAGCTTCATTTTTCAAAATGAAATTAATATATCCTATCCCCAAGACATGGCCAAAATGAAGAAGGACCACCAAGAAATATACAGACTAATGATAACTGTCATTAAAAGTGAAGTAGTTAATATGATACTGCTTAAACGTGATTTTACTTTTTCAGATATTAATATCATAAACTGCATTATAATTGCTATAGCAAACAAAATGATACTAATAATCGTTGTAGCTGTTAACATCACCATATACCAATCATCTGTAAATATACTAGCAATACTTTGAGCATAAACCCCTAAAAAGATTGCCGTTAACATACATAAGAAAACAATTAGAAAATATGATTTCATTTTAATTTGAACCACTATTTTTCACTCCTTTTAATCACTCGTACCCTCGTTTATTTGTTGAAGTCCATATGCTTTACACTTAGTTTAACATAGATACAGAAAGGCCTTTTAAAATTACGGTAAAAGATCGATATGATAGCTTTAAAGCCATGTTTGTTCACTGAAAGATTCTTCAATCACAGATCTATTTTTAGCGAATTATTGTACAAAGAAAAAATCTTTGTTATAATCATGAGTAATTCAATAGGGTTTTCTTCGGGGTCGGGTGAAATTCCCAGCCGGCGGTGATGAGGTGAGCCTCTCAGTCCGCAACCCGTTTTATCAAGCATAAAACGGTGGATTTGGTGCAAGTCCAAAGCCGACAGTGAAAGTCTGGATGGGAGAAGAAACACATTTCGTTAAAAAAGCTATTTTTATAGCTGTTTTTAGCGTTTATTTGAAATGCCTTTTTCTCCCTTGCTATGTAATAGTAAGGGAGTTTTTTGTTGTAATGGAGAATATTTTATGGAAGGAGTGCATGTCTTTTAGATGGAGAATCATACATACATGAATATAGCGCTTTCATTAGCGAGAAGTACAGTTGGTCAAACGAGTCCAAATCCACATGTAGCAGCAGTAATCGTTAAAGATGGTCAACTATTAGGAACGGGTGTGCATATTAAAGCAGGAACACCACATGCGGAGGTTCATGCGATAAATCATGCTAAAGGGGCTACGGAAAATGCGACAATGTATGTCACATTGGAACCGTGTAGTCATCAAGGTAAGACCGGTCCGTGTACAACGAAAATTATTGAAAGTGGTATTAAAAAGGTATATATAGCAATGTTAGATCCAAATCCACTCGTGGCAGGGAAAGGTGTAGCGAAATTACGAGAAGCTGGAATTAAAGTGGTAGTTGGATTAGGTGAAACAGAAGCAAAAAAATTAAATGAAAAGTATATTCATTTTATGAAAACAAACACTCCATTTATAACGATAAAAGCAGGTATTTCATTAGACGGAAAAATAGCAACGAAAACAGGTGATAGTAAGTGGATCACCTCTATTCAATCACGACAAGATGCACATCAACTTCGCCATGAACATGATGGCATTTTAGTTGGAATTAATACAATCTTACAAGATAATCCCCTTTTAACTACCAGAAGACCCCTTGGTGGAAGGAACCCCATTCGAATTATATTGGACACGAATTTAACTATTCCGTTGTCTGCAAAAGTCATTCAAGATAAATCTTCAAAAACAATTATATTTACAGGAAAGAACATTTCAAACGATAAAAAACTAGCTGTTGAAAAACTAGGTGTAACGGTCATAAGTCAAACAGAGGAAAATCTTTGTTTACAAAGTGTACTACATCATTTAGGGACATTATATATCATGTCTGTACTTGTAGAAGGTGGTGCTCAAATACACGCATCGTTCATAGAAGCAAATGCCTTTCAACAAATTATTGCGTATGTTGCACCGAAAGTAATCGGTGGGAAAGAAGCAATTTCTTTTATTGGTGGAAATGGTACAAATGATGTGATTTCAGGAAAAACATTACATTTTACAGAAATAAAGCAAATTGGTCCAGACATAAAAATAATAGCAACATGTAACCAAGAAGAGGAAGGTGTTTTATGTTTACAGGAATAGTTGAAGAATTAGGGACACTAAAATCTGTCAAACATGTAGGTAACACATTACAATTATCGATTGCTGCGAAAAAGGTGCTAGAAGATATTGGCCAGGGAGATAGTATTTCGGTCAATGGTGTTTGTTTAACGGTAACGAGATTTTCAAAAGAGGACTTTTTTGTAGATGTGATGCCTGAAACATTTCATAGTACGTCATTGCATGAGCTGACAAAAGGCTCTCACGTTAATTTAGAAAGAGCAATGAGTGCTAATGGACGTTTTGGAGGTCATTTTGTGACAGGACATGTGGATACAGTTGGAGAAATTATTCAAAAGGAATATAAAGAAAATGCCATTTACGTGAAGATTGCATTTACCAAAAATGATAGGCATGTATTACTTCATAAAGGTTCTATTACAGTTGATGGTGTCTCATTAACGGTTTTTGGAGTGGAAGATGAAGTGGTTACGATATCAATTATTCCTCACACAGCAAAAGAGACAGTTCTCAGTATAAAGGAAGTTGGCGAAAAGGTTAATTTAGAGTTTGATATGCTTGGAAAATATGTATATACATTTTTACGAACACAACGAGAAGGACATGAACAAGGCCAACTTTCCGTAGAGTTTTTACAAGATAATGGGTTTTTATAAAATGAAAAGGAGTTTTTCATCTATGTTCCATACGATTGAAGAAGCGATAGAAGATTTACAGCGAGGGAAGGTCATTATCGTTTGTGATGATGAGGATCGGGAAAATGAAGGTGATCTTGTTGGTTTAGGGCAGTTTGCAACACCTGAAATGATTAATTTTATGGCAACGGTCGGTAGAGGACTTATATGTACACCTGTATCACCTGATATTGCACATACATGTCAGTTAAGGCCGATGGTAGAGAAAAATACGGATCCATATGAAACAGCGTTTACGATAAGTATTGATCACAAAGATACGACAACAGGTATAAGTGCTTTTGAACGATCCTTTACGATTCAAAAATTATTAGAATTAGACGTATCTATAGATGATTTCAAACAACCGGGACATGTTTTTCCACTTGTATCAAAGGCAGGTGGTGTATTGGAACGTCCTGGACATACAGAAGCGACGATTGATTTAGCACGGTTAGCTGGTGCAAAACAAGTTGGTGTCATTTGTGAAATTATGAAAGAAGACGGAACAATGGCGCGTATGGATGATTTAACGAAGCTTTCTGAAAAATATAACTTAAAGATGATGACAATTAAAGATTTAATAGCCTATCGGATGAAACATGAATCATTTATTAAAAGAGAAGTAGAGATTAACTTACCGACAGAATATGGACAATTTAAGACGATTGGTTTTACAAGTACTTCGGACGGCAAAGAACATATAGCACTTGTAAAAGGTAATATACGAGACGAAGAGCCTGTGTTAGTCCGAATTCATTCCGAATGTTTAACAGGAGATGTATTTGGCTCTAATCGATGTGATTGTGGTCCTCAGCTACATAAGGCACTGGCGCAAATAGAGCAGGCTGAAAGGGGTGTTTTATTGTATATGCGTCAAGAAGGAAGAGGAATTGGGTTAATAAATAAATTAAAATCATATAAACTGCAAGAAGAGGGCTTTGATACGGTAGAAGCTAATAATCAATTAGGATTTGCAGATGATTTACGTGATTATACGATTAGCGCACAAATATTACGTAATTTAGGTGTAGAACAAGTTCGTTTATTAACGAATAATCCAAGGAAAATTTATGGTTTACAAGAAGCGGGCATTCATATCACGGAACGTGTTGCACTCGAAATGCCGATCAAAAAGGACAATGAACGATATTTAAAAACAAAACAAGAAAAACTAGGACATTTATTAACTTTTTAAAGGAGAGAAAATAATGAAGAAAGTATTGGAAGGGAATTTAGTTGGAAATGATTTAAAAATAGGAATTGTTGTTGGACGGTTTAATGAATTTATTACGAGTAAATTATTAGGTGGGGCAGAAGATGCGTTAAGAAGACATGGTGTAGTAGATGAAAATATGACAGTTGTTTGGGTACCAGGTGCATTTGAAATTCCTTTAGCAACAAAAAAATTAGCAGATAAAGGAGAGTTTGATGCAATTATTACGCTAGGGACAGTCATAAGGGGGTCTACACCACATTTTGATTATGTATGTAGTGAAGCCGCAAAAGGTATTTCGAAAGTTGGAATGGATTACAATATTCCTGTCATTTTCGGTGTGTTAACAACAGATACGATCGAACAAGCAATTGAGCGTGCTGGAACAAAAGCTGGCAATAAAGGATATGATGCAGCAGTAGGCGCAATTGAAATGGGAAATTTATATAAAAATTTATAAAAATATCACAACGTATTCTTTTAGGTGTAGGAAAGACGTGGTAAAAGCAAGTTACGTTTGGTCCTTCATTCGAAACGAATATAGCTTCATATAAATTTTGTCTAGAAAGATATAAGTGTTTACGGAATGAAAAAATGCTTTGCAGTTGTTGATTTAGGACCTCTGCAAAGCATACATATTATAGGAAGTCATATAGTTATTATTTTTTACACATTCATACGTATTTAGCCGTTACGAAGTTGAATGATGCCTTGTTTGAATCTATTAATACCTTCCTCTATTTCTTTCATAGTTAAATTTCCGTAACCTAATATTATTTTATTTTTATGTTTTCCTTTTTCGATAGTATGTAGTTCTACCGGATAAACTTGCACATTATATTTTTTAGATAGCTCTTGGATGATTCGTGCTGAAAATTCTACATTTTGAAATTCAGCTACTAAATGTAATCCTGTGGAGTCACCTAAAATTTTTACTTTCTTTCCAAATTCTTTTGTTAAACATTTTTTAATATGATCTCGACGGCTTTTATAAATTTTCTTCATTTTTCTAATATGTCGTTCTAAATGTCCTTCATCTATGAAACGTGCAATAGTAAGTTGTTGTAATGTTGGTGTATGAAGGTCCATGAACCATTTTAAATTTCTACAACTTTTTGCTAAAGATAGAGGGAGAATTAAGTACCCTAATCTAAGGGCGGGTGACAATATTTTACTAAATGTTCCAATGTAAATAACTTTATCTGGATCGAGTCCTTGTAATGAGTGAACTGGACCTCCTTGATACCGAAATTCACTGTCATAATCATCTTCTACAATAAAGCAGTTTACTTTTCTAGCATATTGAATTAGCTGAATTCTCCTTTGAATCGATAAAGTCCCTCCAATAGGGAATTGGTGTGACGGTGTTACAAAAATGAAGCTAGGTTTTTTCTTTGATGGAAGATAATCGGTTTTCATCCCATGCTCATCTACTGGTATGGGACATAATGTTGATCCGGGAGTAGTAAAAATAGTTTGTATTTCATGTGTAATCGGGTCTTCAATTAGTACTTCGTCGCCTTCAGATAGCAATAAATCTGCAATAAGTGATAAAGCTTGGGTTGCTCCAGAAGTAATCACTAATTGATCGGGATGACAATGAACTCCCCTTGTCCTTTTTAAATAACGAGCAAGTATGTGACGCAATTCCACCCTTCCTTCGGGACTATCATAACCGAACACAGAGTTGGAAGTATCTTCACATATTTGTTTGGAAATTTTCCCCCATATATTTCTCGGAAACATATCTAATGAAGGGATACCTGGGCGAAAGTCAATAAGATTCGTCGTTTCTTCTTTTGCTTCATGCATGTCCAAAAAAGACGGTGTGTGAGATTTCTCCGTCAAATGTAAAGTTGCTCCCTCTGCCACATACGTACCTGAACCTTGTTTTCCTTCTATATAACCTTCCGTAAATAGTTGTTCATATGCTTCTAGTATGACATTTCTGGATATTCCTAAGTTAGAAGATAGTTCACGTGTAGACGGTAGACGTTCGCCGGCTGTAAGTTCTCCTTGTAATATGTTCTTACGAATTTGTTCATACACTTGATGAATTAAAGGCATTTCAATCGTTTTATCAATTTGTATCCACAATATGATTTTCACCTTCTTTCAAAGTGGTACTATAAAATTATGTTATAAATGGTACTTATAAAAACCATTTTATCATGGTAGATTGTGAATATAAATATGAACTTTATGTTGTAGGAAATAATATTAAAATGAAATGGTGGGATTCAAATGAATGTAACGAAAGAAGAGAAGCAATTTGCCGAAGCATTGAAATCCGTATCTAGAAATTTACATATTAAAGAATATATCCAGCAATCCTCTGAACTTTATCCTTTGTTTCAAAGAGCAGCTAAACGATTTGTAACGGGGGAAGCAAAAAAAGATGGAATTGCTATTGGCCAGAAGCTTACAGATTTGGGATACCGTATTTCCCTTGAGTTTATTGGTGAAAATACGATGAGTAGGGAGATGTGTGTACAAGCAAAAAATGAATTTTTGGCATTAATTCGAGAGTGCGGAAAACAAGGATTACGTACACGGATTTCTTTTGATTTGTCGCATATTGGGTTAGTCATCGATCCAGAATTTGCTTTGCAAAATTTATTAGAAATGGCGAAAGAAGCAAATGAATATGGTTTATCACTCATGATTAGTGCTGAGGAGTCTAATAAGGTCGAACGGGTTTTATCCGTCTATAAAAAAGCTGTATCTCAATATGAAAATATAGGTGTAACCATTCAAGCACAATTATATCGTTCATTAGAGGACCTTAAAGAATTGCTAAATTATCCTGGCACCATTCGTATAGTGAAAGGTGCGTTTCAAGAACCGGCAGATATTTGTATACCACGCTCTAATACTTTAAATGAACGTTATCTTGAGTTAGTTGCTTTATGTGTACGTGCGAATCATGCTGTTTCCATTGCTACACACGACGAGACAATATATAAAAGAATAATCGAACAGGACTATTTTACAAAGCCATATGTAGAAGCGGAAATGCTCTATGGTGTACGCCCTGATCTTTGTAACGAGCTTAAAAGTGAAAAACGACCAGTTCGAGTTTATTTAACATATGGAAATGAATGGTATTTGTATTTCACCCATAGAGTTGCAGAATATCCCCCGAACATTTATATTGCAGTGAGAGATATGATTGAAGGAGCGGAAAATACTTTTGAATACTACTAAATATGGTGACAGTTTTTAATAAGTATATATAATGACCATAACTACCAATAGCAACTTCCTTCAAGCGATTATGGGAAAAGGGTTCAAAAGTGTCGGGGTTTGAGATTGTAATTAAACAATAATTATTCCGTCTGTTTTATTTCAAAATAATCGTGAAAAAACGTGAAAAACCTACTTTTTTTATTGACAAAAAAATGTTTGTTTTATATGATAGAGGTTGCACATAAATAACATGAAACATACACACACATTTAGAAGGTTATTGTATTTCACACACACACTTAAAAGTATGATAATTTATTCTAAAACATTCGATTTTAAATGAGCAGACCACATTTGTGCGAAATAATGTGGCGATATAAAATAAAATATAGTGCAAAGGAGAGATATTCATGAGACGTGGTCGTCCAAGACGTCGTAAAGTGTGTTATTTCACAGCAAACGGAATTACACATATCGACTATAAAGATGTTGAGTTATTAAAGAAATTCATTTCTGAACGTGGTAAAATTTTACCTCGTCGTGTAACTGGTACATCAGCTAAATACCAAAGAAAATTAACTATCGCAATTAAGCGTGCACGCGCTATGGCTTTACTTCCATACGTGAGCGAATAATAAAGAAACGGTTGCCTATTATGTAGGACAACCGTTTTTTTTTGTTCTCTTTACAACTTAATTATGGTAGATTCATTTTCATCTACTAATTTCTGCATTCTAAAAAGCACGAACTTCTCCATCGATTCGGTCTGGATTTTATTTTCTCCTTTTCGGATAAATCATTATAATTTTTATCATGACAAACGTCATATAAATGAGTGCTATTAAGACAAATAGAAACGTCAATGGATAAAAAAATGATAAAATGGTGAATACAAACACGGGAATAGTAATCGCAAAAGCAGACATCTTCCACATGATTGCATATGTTAATTTACGATCTAATATACGTGCTGTAATCGTCATGATATAAGCAAATAAAGATAATCCAGTAAAAACAAGCACGAGCAGTACTAAATAATAGAATATAAAAAAGTAAATAAGTTTAAAAAACAATTGGATTTGTACACCATATTCTGCCATCGTAATTTGGTCGACTAAGGCAGGTATGGATGCGATTGCTAATATAATAAATAAATAGATAACGGTTATATCCATTCCGATTCGGTTTAGTGCAAATGTATCTTTTTTCTTCGGTAACTTCAAACTATGATTACAAGCTTTTATAAATACATTCATCGATATTCTTCCTTTATGAAAAGTTATTCGTAAAATACTATATCACGTATTATACTTTACATACAGAAATAGCTTCCCATTGCATAGTTCCAAAAAGAAAAACATGTCAAAATCTGCTATGATAATAGGAAGTGATGATGTTTAAATTTCTATAAAAAATATAGAAATATTGTCTGGATATCATCAAAAAGCTTTACGGATAAAAATGAAGAGGTGTTGTATGAATAAATCAAATAAATTAACAGAAGGAGCATTATTGACGGCGGTATATATCGTCATTTTATTGTTTTTTGTTTTCGTACCGCTCGTTGGACCAATTGGTATCTTTTTGTTACCAATTCCATTCGTCTTATATACAGAACGATATGGAGCAAAATCAGGTTTTTTTATGCTTATTGGAGCATTAATTTTAAGTGTTATATTTGCAACGATTATCGCACTACCGATTACGTTGTTTATAGGTATTGGTGGTATCGTTATTGGTGCTGCGATGAAACGAGGATTAAGACCATATGAGATATGGGCTCAAGGGACGTTAGGTTTTATTATCGGCATTCTATTGTTGTTTGCCTTTGCACAAGTCGTTTTAAATATAAATATATATGAACAATTTGATGCAGCGCAAAAAGATTCCCTTGAAATGATGCAATCTATGGCGAATCAATTCGGGATTGTTGGTAATGATCTACAAACCGTGTTGGAACAGACGAAGGAACAATTAAATATGATGAAAGATTTAATTCCAGCGATGATTGCGATTATGGCTATCTTTTTAGCTCTCATTACACAATGGTTATCGTATAAAGTAATTAATCGATTACGTAGGGGAACATACCATTTCCCACCGTTTCATCAATTTAATTTACCGACAGTCATTTTATGGTTTTATTTATTAGCACTTATCGTTAGTCTTTTAGTAGAACAAAGTAGTTCATTAGGAATTATTACGTTTAATATGATTACGTTAGGTTCTGTCTTGCTAACGATTCAAGGAATATCGTTCATCTTCTTTTTCGCCTATATAAAGAAATTCTCCAAAGTAGCACCAGTTATTGTTGTTATTTTGACAGTTATTTTACCATTTATCATGATGTTTATCATGCGATTTATTGGTATACTTGATTTAGGATTATCGATGAAAAAGAGAATGGCGGAATCGAATAAAAAGTGAACGTATAGGGGTTGAACGAATTGAAGCGTTTTGAATTAAAAGATAAAATACGTCACTCGATGTGGGCGATTTTAGTTTTTACAATCATCATATTACTGATTCTATTTTATTATAATTGGATCATCGGAATTGTGATGACGGTGCTCGCTGCCATCGTTTATTTTATGGCGAAAAGAGAACAGGAACAGTTGGATCAATTATATCGATCACATATGAATCAGCTTAGTTATCAAGTAGAGCAATCTGGAAGGGCAACTTTTTTACAAATGCCAATTGGAATCATTATTTATAATGATGATTTCGATATTAAATGGGCAAATCCTTATATGGAAACATTATGTAAAGAAGAAAACTTAATCGGCCAGTCTTTGCATATTTTTGGAGAGTCGCTTATTCATAAAATAAATGAAAAAGAAATGGAGACGATGCTAACAATTGATCCGTATGAAGTACATGTAAAAATTGCTTCAGATGGGCAAACATTGTACTTCTTTGATCGTACGGAGGAAAAAGCGTTAGAGAGGCGTTACGACGATGGATTGTTAGTGCTTGCAAATATATATTTAGATAATTATGAAGAAATCTCTCGTAATATGGATGATAGTTTAAAAAGTCGCTTAAACTCACTTATAACAGAAACTTTAAACCGTTGGGCTGCGAAACATAAGTTTTATATAAAACGAACATCTCAAGAACGTTTTATTGCAGTATTAACGAAAAAAGGGTTACATGCATTAGAGGAAACAAATTTTGATATATTAGATGAAATTCGAGAAGTGCGTGCAGAGGAAGGGCAACAAAATCCAATTACAATCAGTATTGGTGTTGGAACAGGACATATGCTTATTCCTGAATTAGCACGACTTGCACAGTCGAGTTTAGATTTAGCACTAGGCCGTGGTGGGGACCAAGTTGCGGTTCGTGATGAGTCTGGAAAAGTACGTTTTTATGGTGGAAAAACGAATCCAATGGAAAAACGTACACGAGTGAGGGCACGCGTTATTTCTCACGCATTGAAGGACCTTGTGGAACAAAGTGATAATGTTATCATTATGGGTCATAAATCACCTGATATGGATTCATTAGGGGCAACGATAGGTGTATTAAATATCGCACAGTCTAATGGCGTACCAGGGTATATTGTGTACGACGAAAATGATGTAACGACAGGGATTGAAAAAGTAGTAGATGAAGTAAAGAAAGAAGAGAATTTATGGAAGTTTTTCATTGGGCCCGAAGAAGCGGAAGCTATTTGTACAGATAAAAGTTTAGTCGTCGTTGTCGATACGCACAGGCCATCGTTAACAGCTCATGAGAAGCTACTTCGTATGGCACATTATATTGTCGTTATAGACCACCATAGGCGTGGTGAGGAGTTTGTAGATCAACCGACTCTCGTCTATATGGAACCATACGCGTCATCGACTGCCGAACTAGTAACAGAGTTGATTGAATATCAACCGAAAAAGAAAAAGTTAACAGCACTTGAAGCTACGGCAATGCTTGCAGGAATTATTGTCGATACGAAAAGCTTTGCCCTTCGAACAGGTTCACGTACATTTGATGCGGCATCGTATTTACGTTCAAAAGGAGCAGATCCTGTATTAATTCAGCGGTTCCTAAAGGAAGACTTAGCAACTTTACGAAAACGAAATGAGTTAATTGAAAAGGCAACCGTGATTCATGATACAATAGCAATAAGTAAAGCAGATGCTGAAAAAACATACGGACAAATCGTCATCGCACAAGCCGCGGATACACTTTTAACAGTAGATAGTGTGACCGCATCATTCGTTATTGCACGAATTAACGAAGATACGATTGCCATTAGTGCACGTTCGTTAGGGGATGTGAATGTTCAGCTTGTGATGGAAGCGATGGATGGTGGTGGTCATTTAACAAATGCCGCTACTCAAATTGAAGGTATGTCCATTGATGAAGTAGAAGAGAAATTATTAGCAGTAATAAATGATCATATGGAAGGGAGAACATAAACGATGAAAGTAATTTTCTTACAAGATGTAAAAGGTAAAGGGAAAAAAGGCGAAGTGAAAGATGTACCAGTAGGATATGCGAATAACTTCCTTTTAAAAAATAAATTAGCAGAAGAGGCGACACCAGGAAATTTAAAGAAATTAAAAGCACAAGAAAATAAAAAGGCACAAATCGAAGCTGAAGAAAAACAAGAAGCGGAACAATTAAAAGCAACATTAGAAAAAGTAACAGTAGTCATTAAAGCAAAAGCCGGAGATGGTGGTCGTTTATTCGGGTCTATTACGAGCAAACAAATCGCCGAAGCATTAAAGAAAGATCACAAAATTACAGTAGATCGTAGAAAAATCGATTTACAAGATCCGATTCGTGCTTTAGGACATACGAATGTACCGGTGAAGTTACATAGTGATGTAACAGGTACGATTCAAGTACATGTACAAGAACAATAGATGATGGCAAATAGGGACATAATAAAGTGATTATATGATAGACTACTCACATTATGTCCCGATTTTTTTGTAAAGAAAGGTGGACAAAGTGATGGAACAACATGGTAGAACCCCACCACATAATATAGAAGCAGAACAAGCAGTAATAGGTGCTGTTTTTTTAGAGGCAGAAGCTTTTTCAACAGCTGCTGAGCGACTTACATCCAAAGACTTTTTTCGAGCGAGTCACCAAGTTATTTTTCAAGCGATGTATGAGTTATTTGAAAAAGGAGAGCCAATTGATTTAGTCTCGGTAACAATATTGCTTACAAATAAAGGTGAGATCGATGTTGCAGGGGGAGCGGTTTATTTAACAGAAGTCGCTGAATCTGTTCCGACAGCTGCGAATATTGATTATTATGCTCGTATCGTTGAGGAGAAAGCATTATTACGTCGCTTAATTAAAACAGCGACAGATATTGTGACGGAGAGCTTTGATAAAGAAGATTCGGTTGAATCGGTATTAGATACAGCAGAAAAAAGTATTTTAGAAGTAGCGAACAAAAAGAATACAGGTGCGTTCAAACCGATTAAAGATGTCCTGATTAACGTATATGAAAATATTGAACAATTACATCATCAAGAAGATGAAGTTACTGGAATTCCTACAGGATTTACTGATTTAGATCGAATGACAGCGGGATTCCAGCGAAATGATTTAATTATCGTAGCTGCTCGTCCATCTGTTGGGAAGACGGCATTCGCTTTAAATATTGCCCAAAATGTGGCCGTTCGTGCAAATGAAAATGTGGCGATTTTTAGTTTAGAGATGGGTGCAGAACAGCTTGTCCAACGTATGTTATGTGCGGAAGGGAATATTGACTCACAACGTTTGCGAACAGGGAAGTTAGAGCAAGAAGATTGGGGCAAACTAACGATGGCGATGGGAAGTTTGTCACATGCAGGTATATATATTGATGACACACCAGGTGTACGTGTGACAGATATTCGTTCCAAATGTCGTAGGTTAAAACAAGAACATGGTTTAGGGATGATTATCATCGATTATTTACAACTAATCCAAGGTAGCGAAGGTTCTCAAGAAAATAGGCAACAAGAAGTATCGGAAATTTCTCGTTCTTTAAAAGGACTTGCAAGAGAACTAGAAGTTCCACTAATTGCATTATCGCAGTTATCCCGTGGAGTAGAATCGCGTCAAGATAAACGCCCGATGATGTCAGACTTACGTGAATCGGGGAGTATTGAGCAAGATGCGGATATCGTTGGCTTCTTATACCGTGATGACTATTATGATAAAGAATCTGAACAACAAAATATTATTGAAATCATTTTAGCGAAGCAGCGTAATGGTCCAACAGGAACGGTAGAACTTGCTTTCGTAAAGGAATATAATAAGTTCGTTGATTTAGATCGACGGTACGACGAAAGTAGTGTACCACCGCCAATTCCTGTCTAAAGTTCAACTTTTCGTTTATTAGGTAGCTATTTTCATCAAAAAGTTGAACAAATCCGAACAATTATAATAAAAACCCAATAAATGTTCGACTTTTTATTGACTTGTTATAGAAATATTGTTAAACTTACAGATGGATTTAATGGAAAAATTAAAATGAAATTATAAATTATTAGCGGAGGTGCACGATGTCCTCAGTAGTTGTAGTAGGTACGCAGTGGGGCGATGAAGGGAAAGGGAAAATTACAGATTACCTTTCACAAAACGCAGAAGTAGTTGCTCGTTATCAAGGTGGAAATAACGCAGGTCATACGATTGTATTTGGTGGGGTAACATACAAGTTACACTTAATCCCATCTGGAATTTTTTTCTCTGACAAAGTTAGTGTATTAGGGAATGGAATGGTTATTGATCCGAAGGCTTTCATGGAAGAAATTGAATATCTTCATGGTAAAGGTATTTCTACTGATAACTTAAAAGTAAGCAATCGTGCTCATGTTATTTTGCCATATCATTTAAAATTAGATATTTTACAAGAAGAAGATAAAGGTGCAAACAAAATCGGTACGACGAAAAAAGGTATCGGTCCAGCATATATGGATAAAGCTGCACGTAGCGGTATTCGTATCGCAGATTTATTAGATAAAGAAGTGTTCCGTGCTAAATTGGAACAAAACTTAGCCGAGAAAAACCGTTTATTTGAGAAGTTTTATGAAGTAGATCCAATTGATGTAGAAGATATTTTCGAAGAGTATTACGAATATGGTCAGCAAATGGCGAAATTTGTTTGTGATACATCTGTCGTGTTAAATGATGCATTAGATAACGGAAAGCGAGTGCTTTTCGAAGGTGCGCAAGGTGTTATGTTAGACATTGACCAAGGAACATACCCGTTCGTTACATCTTCTAACCCAGTTGCGGGTGGAGTGACGATTGGTTCTGGTGTAGGTCCATCAAAAATATCTACGGTTGTAGGAGTTTCTAAGGCATATACGACACGTGTTGGGGATGGTCCATTTCCGACTGAATTAACAGATGAGATTGGAGATCAAATTCGTGAAGTAGGTCGTGAATATGGAACGACAACAGGCCGTCCACGTCGTGTTGGTTGGTTTGATAGTGTGGTTGTTCGTCACGCTCGTCGTGTGAGTGGTATTACAGATTTATCTTTAAACTCACTAGATGTTTTAACTGGTATTGAAACATTAAAAATTTGTGTTGCATACAAATACAAAGGTGAGATTATGGATGAATTCCCTGCTAGCTTAAATATGTTAGCAGAATGTGAGCCTGTATATGAAGAGCTACCAGGTTGGACAGAAGATATTACAGGAGTACGTTCTATTCATGATTTACCGACAAATGCGCGTAATTATTTAGAACGAGTTGCTCAGTTATCTGAGATTCCTTTATCTATTTTCTCTGTCGGTCCTGACCGTACGCAAACAAATGTAGTTCGTAGCGTATATCGTTAATATATTTTACGGTGGTATTTATCTTAATAGATAAATACCACTTTTTTGTGTGTTGTTAAAAATGTCTCCTGTCGTGATCAGATTCAACCATCATCTCTTATAACAGAGGGAATGCAGGTCGAAGTTGCAAGAATATGGTGTGAAGTTGCAAGAATATGATGTGAAGTTGCAAGAATGTGGCTTGAAGTTGCAAGAATGTGGCTTGAAGTTGCAAGAATATGGTGTGAAGTTGCAAGAATGCGGTGTGAAGTTGCAAGAATGCAACCCCAAGCCCGCAAAAACGCAACCATAAAGCCTAATCACCTTTTCCACAAAATTTAAAAGATAGCAAGAAGAGATTTTTAAAGAATTCATGCGT
>DXHX01000048.1 GCA_019113205.1 Candidatus Pseudogracilibacillus intestinigallinarum
GGGAATTACATTAGCAGCCGAATATGCTGATGCGGTTTATTCTGTTTCATGGAACCGGAGACAAGCAAGGGAGTTTAGAGAAAAGATGGATCAAGCTGTTTTGGAACGTGGCGTGAGAAATAGACATATTAAAATTTTTCCGGGGTTAGTAACGTATGTTGGCAAAACTCGAGAAGAAGCATTTGAGAAAAAAGCGAAATTAGACAAGCTGTTGGATACAGACACTATTTTAAATCAATTAAGCATTTTCGTCGGACAGGATTGTTCTAAGTGGGATTTAGATAAAAAGGTGCCAGTCCTTCCACCTGTTGAGGAATTTTCTGGACCGGTAGGACGTTATAAAACTATATTAGAAATTATTCGTGATAAAGATCCGACCGTAAGAGAATTATTAAGTTATTTAAATGCTGGTGGGGGCCATTTTACTTTAATTGGAACGCCCGAGGAAATTGTCGATGAAATGGAATTATGGTTCAAGGAAGGGATTGCAGATGGCTTTAATTTAATGCCACCTTCCTTTCCACATAGTTTAGAAGATTTTGTAGAATTGATCATTCCTGAACTACAGAAACGTGGATTATTTAGAACCTCCTATGAAGGCTCAACTTTACGTGAACATTTTCAACTGGAAGAATAATAGAAAAACCGACTTTCGATAGTGAAAGTCGGTTTTCGTTATAATGATAATTCCCCCATTCTAACAAGCTCTATCACTGCCTGTGCACGACCTTTTACACCCAACTTTTGGATAACGTTTGAAATGTGGTTTCGGACAGTTTTTTCAGATATGAATAGTTCTTCTGCGATTTCCTTTGTTGTTTTGTCTTGTAAAAGTATCGTAAATACTTCTCTTTCACGTTTTGTTAGTACGCTTTGTTGGTGAAAGTTTTTCGAGTCGTTCAAATGGTCCCCCTCCTTGCTGTCGGTGAGATGCATTTAGAAGGGAATTATTTAGTCAGTTTATTTTATGAATAAATGTACGAAAAGTGCGTAAAATGAATGATTTATACGTTTATCCTTTGTTTGATATGACATTTGTCACATAGAAATGATGACATTTACGTCTAATAAAAAGATTTTCACTCTCTTATACTAAAATAGGACGCCTATGAGGGGGAGAAAAATGTCAAAAGAGAAAACGAGAAAATTACATCAACAAGTAAAGCCGTATACATTTGCGGATCATAAAAAAAGTACGATACAAATTTTTAATACGATTGTGCCGTTAATTGCTACTTGGATTATCGCATATATAATGGTACCAATTAATATGTATGTAGCGATTGGCTTATCGGTGATAGCAGCAGGACTGATTGTTCGTACATTCATTATTTTTCACGATTGTACACATGGTTCTTTTTACCATGACAAACGAAAAAATAATATGTTAGGAACGATTACAGGAGTGTTAACGAGTTTTCCATATGAAAAATGGAAACGAGAACATGCGATTCACCATGCTTCTAGTTCTAATTTAGATGAACGTGGCATTGGAGATATTTGGGTAATGACAATAGAGGAATATGAGGAAGCAACAAAATGGGAAAGATTGAAATATCGTCTATACCGTAATCCGATTATTATGTTTGGGTTTGGTCCGCTATATTTAGTGCTTGTGTCAAACCGACGTAATAGAGCGGATGCGAAGCAAAAAGAGAAAAATAATACGTATTTAATTAATGCTATATTACTTATAGGAACGGTTTTAGTTATCGTTTTTGTTGGTTTCGTACCATTCTTAATCGTGCACGGAATATCGATTTATATTGCAGCCGCATTAGGTATCTGGTTATTTTATATTCAACATACGTTTGAAGATTCGTATTTTGAAGAAGAATCTGAGTGGAATTATGTGAAGGCAGCAGTAGAAGGAAGTTCATATTATGAGTTACCAAAATTTTTACAATGGTTAACAGGAAATATCGGCTTCCACCATGTCCATCATTTAGCACCACGTATACCGAACTATTATTTAGAAGAGGCACATGAGACGACTCCAGATTTACAATACGCAACAACGATTACACTTAAAACGAGTCTAGATTCCTTGCGTTATAAATTATATGATGCAGAAGCACAAAATTTTATTACCTTTAAAACGTGGAAGCAGCGTCAGCGTGAAAAGTTAAACGAAACAAAGCAAAATCGTGTGGTAAAACATTCGAACAAAACGAGAATCAATTAATAGACATACAAGTATGAAGTTATGCTAGCGAGTAGTTGATTGCTAGCATATCTTTTTGTTTTAAAGGGACTTCCAATATATAGATACCATTTTGGGTTTATTCAAATAGTCTCAAAAAGTATTTTTATAGATTTAAATGAACAGATGTTGTAATGCAATATTTATTGCTATAATAGAGGCAATAGGAAGAGGGTGTTATTTTTGCGTAAATGGTATAGTATTTTTCCGAAGAAACCATGGATTAGTATTTACACATGGATTATTTTATGTTTTTTACCATTTTTCTTTATTTTTAAATCATCTTCTTTTGTAGAAATTGGCATCGGCATTACATTATTAATAATGTTTTTCATTTCCTATATATTTTCTTTCAAGTCTAAAAGTGGACTTGTATATATGTGGCTTAGTTTTGAAATGATTGTAAACATTGCAATGATTTATTTGTTTGGCTTTGTTTATTTTGCTATTTTTACAGCCATCTTTATTGGAAATATTCGACATTATGCAGGTTTTTTTATTATGTATGGGCTTCATATTGCAACGACAGTTGGGGCAGTTATATTTGGTTATTTTTTTCGATTAGACTTACTACTGCCGCAAACACCGTATATCGTTATTAGTGTCATTGGGACAGTGCTGTTACCGTTTCATTTATATAATCGAACGAAACGTGAAAATTTAGAAGGCGAGTTAGAAGTCGCACGGGAAAAAATATCAGAACTAATTATTTTTGAAGAAAGACAACGTATCGCAAGAGATTTGCATGATATTTTAGGACAAAAATTATCTTTAATTGGACTAAAATCAGATCTTGCTGGCAAATTATTAGAAAAAGATCCGGAACTTGCTACAAATGAATTAAAAGATATTAGAATGACTGCAAGCACCGCATTAAAAGAAGTACGTGAATTAGTGACACATATGCGTTATCGAAAGTTGACGGATGAATTAGAACGAACGAAGCAAGTATTAGAGGCTGCAGAGATCGATGTTGCAATCAAAAATGAATTAAAGAATGAATCGGTTCCACCTGTTATTGAAAATATTTTAAGTCTTTGTCTAAAAGAGGCTGTAACAAATATCGTTAAACATAGTGGAGCGACGAAAAGTGATATTTATATAACACAAAATGAGGAAGCATATATATTAAAAATTAAAGATGATGGAAGAGGATTTCCGAAAGATAAAAAGCAATCATTTGGAAGTGGAATTGCTGGGATGAGAGAAAGACTGGAGTTTGTAAATGGTACGTTATACATAGGGTCCCATAATGGAACAGATTTGTCAGTTGAAGTACCAGTCATTATAAAAAACATTGCCAAAGGGGGTGTCATGTAATGATTAAAATTATATTAGCAGAGGATCAAGGAATGTTACTTGGTGCATTAGGTTCGTTGTTAAATATGGAAGATGATTTTGAAGTTGTCGGAACAGCAACAAATGGAGAAGAAGCAGTAGCATTAGTTCAATCATTACAACCCGATGTTTGTGTGATGGATATTGAAATGCCAGTAATGAATGGCCTGGAAGCAGCTGAATTATTAAAGGAAGATCCGTGCAAAAAAATTATTTTAACGACATTTGCTCGTACAGGATATTTTGATCGGGCTAGAAGAGCTGGGGTACAAGCATACTTATTAAAAGATAGCCCAATTGAACAATTAGCTGAAGCAATTCGTTTAGTGATGGCAGGAAGAAAAATGTATGCACCAGAATTAATGGATATGATGTATGAGAGTGATTTTATTGAAAACCCATTAACAGAGCGAGAATCTGAAGTATTAAGTCTTGTTGCAAAAGGAAAATCAACGAAGGAAATTGCTGCTACATTATTTTTATCTCCTGGAACGGTCAGAAATTATATGTCGACAATTTTAGAAAAGTTACAAGTTGGTAATAGGATAGAAGCAATTTCTCTCGTAAAGGAAAAAGGATGGTTGAAGTAAGTCGAAGTTACTTCAACTTTTTTCGTCTTTTCTTTTTTCCTTTCACATGTACGTATGATAAAATATATATCGTTACAATAATAAATGAGGTGGAATTTTGAATAGAGCAATAGGTGTCATTGATTCAGGTGTTGGTGGATTAACTGTTGCATATGAATTGATGAGACAATTACCGAACGAAAAATTAATTTATGTTGGTGACACAATGCGATGCCCATATGGACCGAGACCAGAACATGAAGTAAAACAGTTCACAATGGAAATGGTTCATTTTTTATTGGAAAAAGATGTGAAGATGATTGTTATTGCATGTAACACAGCGACAGCATTTACGATTAAACAATTAAAGGAAGAACTATCGATTCCAGTCATTGGTGTCATTAAACCTGGTGCTCGTGCCGCCATTAATGCAACGAATAATAAGCAAATAGGTGTGATTGGAACAGAGGGAACGATACGAAGTGAATCATATGTCCGTGCATTACATAAAATAAATCATACGTTAGGAGTAACTACCCTTGCTTGTCCGACATTCGTACCGATGGTGGAAAAAGGTATAACAGATGGGGAAGAAGCGTTTCAAGTTGTAGCGGAAGCATTAGAACCATTACGTACAGTGAATATTGATACATTGGTGCTCGGCTGTACTCATTATCCAATTTTGCAAAAAACGATTCAACAAGTAGTTGGACATGATGTTCAATTAATATCTTCAAGTGAAGAAACTGCTAGAGAAACGAGTGCGATTTTAGAAGTGCATCATTTACTACAAAAAAATGTTCGTACGGCGAAACATCAATTTTACATGACTGGTAATTTAGAAACATTTACTAAATTATCAAATATCATTTTTGAAAACTGTATTGAATGCCTACAAGATGTGATGATGGATAAAATTAATCTTCCGATACAGGTATAAATGGACACACCATGTCGTATATTGTACTAGTATATGACAGGAGGGGATTTTGTGCGCACGAAAAAAATCCGTGTAGCGATAACTGCGGGTGTAGGTATGTTTTTATTATCTGGTTGTTTTCAAGGAGCTGAAACGATAGAAGAAATTGATATGCCAGAGGATATTCCAATCATTGACGAGACAGAAGAAAATATGAATGAATCTGAAGAAACTAATTCTGAGGAAAACGATGTAGAAGAAACAGCTGAAACTACAGAACGGACACTTTATGTATTCGATAAAGATGGAGTTGTTGCCCCGATTCAAATAGAAATACCTAAAATCGAAGGAGCGGCAGCCCAAACGGTTCAATATTTAGTGAAAGATGGACCTGTCACGGAGTTATTACCAGAAGGTTTTGCAGCAGTTTTACCAGAGAAAACAGAAGTGTTAGGAACGAATGTAACAGAGGACGGAACATTAATTGTTGATTTATCAGCGCAATTTGCAAACTATGAGGCGGAAGATGAAATACGCATATTAGAAGCCATGACACATACGTTGATCCAGTTTGAACAAGTGGAAAACATAAAACTGAGAATTGATGGAGAAGATATAGATGAAATGCCTGTCAATGGAACACCAATTGCAAACGGGTATAGTAAGAAGCATGGAATTAACATACATATGGATGAAAAGCCACATTTGCAACATAGTGAACTTGTCACGATTTTTTATCCGAAGCAACACGAGGAAATGACGTACTTTGTACCAGTATCGACGTATATTGATCGTACGGAAGATGTATTTGAAGCAAAGGTGCAAAAATTACTCGAAAACATTCCACGTGAATTAGGCGTACAAGATGTGTTCCAACAAGAAGTATCTTTAGAAAAAGCACCTGAACTAAATGAAGGTGTGTTACAATTAGTATTTAATGAGTATATTTTTAACGATGATGAACTTCCAATCATTCAAAAAGATGTAATGGAAACATTAGTAAGATCTTTAGTAGATGGGGAAGAAGTACAAGCGATAGATGTACAAGTTGAACAGCTAGATGAGATTATGGATGAAGACGGAAATGTGTATGATACACCTGTTCAATTATCAGATTTTCAACAAATGGAAAAAATGTAACTGAAAATATGTAGGAGGGCGAATATGAACGCGACAATTAGACCAACAAATATAATAACGAATTTTACAATGCACCCTGAAGGTTCTGTATTAATAGAAGTTGGAAATACAAAAGTAATTTGTAATGCAACGATTGAAGAACGTGTCCCACCATTTATGCGTGGACAAGGGAAAGGCTGGATAACTGCAGAGTATGCCATGTTGCCACGTGCAACCGATCAACGTAATACGAGAGAATCATCTCGTGGAAAAGTGAGTGGTCGTACGATGGAAATCCAACGTTTAATAGGACGTGCATTACGAGCAGTCGTCGACTTAGAGAAATTAGGGGAGCGCACAATTTGGATTGATTGTGATGTTATCCAAGCGGACGGTGGTACGAGAACTGCATCGATCACTGGTGCCTTCGTTGCACTGGTCCTTGCTTGTGGCAGACTATTAGAGGAAGATAAAGTGAAAAATTTACCTGTAACAGATTACTTAGCTGCAACAAGTGTTGGTGTATTGGAAGATGGGGAAGTTGTCCTTGATTTAAATTATGAACAAGATTTTGCTGCAAATGTTGATATGAATGTCGTAATGACTGGTAAGGGAAAATTTGTTGAAATTCAAGGTACAGGGGAGGAATCAACTTTTTCCTATGACGAATTACAATTAATGCTCGAACACGCGCAAATTGGAATTGAGCAACTTTTTGCAGTACAAAAAGAAGCACTAGGGATGTTGGCAGAGGAAATTGGATTTGAATTAGAAGTGAAAGAAGAGGAATAAACAATGAAACAATTAATGATCGCATCAGGAAACAAAGGAAAAATTAAAGAATTTCGCGACATGTTTGAGCCATATGGAATCGAAGTTCGTTCACTAGCTGATTATGAGGGAAAGCTTCCAGATGTCGAAGAAACTGGTGACACTTTTTTTGAGAATGCCCGTTTAAAAGCGGAAACTATTTGTGAACTTGTTCAAACACCTGTATTAGCAGATGATTCTGGCCTTGCAATTGACGCTTTAAATGGTGCGCCGGGCGTATACTCCGCACGTTATGCAGGAGAACCGACGAATGATGTAAACAATTATGAAAAAGTGCTACAAGAGTTAGTAGATGTTTCAGAGGAGGAACGTCATGCTAAGTTTATTTGCGTATTAGCGATAGCACGTCCTGGAAAGGAAACAGTTTATTTTGAAGGAAACTGTCCTGGAAAAATTACATTTGCTCCTGAAGGGGATAATGGATTTGGATATGATCCAATTTTTATACCTGAAGGATACAAACAAACGATGGCACAATTAGAAGCGGTTGAAAAAAATAGTATAAGCCATCGTCATCACGCATTAGAAAAATTAAATATTTGGTTTGCATCTAATGACATATAATATGTCATTATAGAGCATACTAAAGTTAGCCCTCCATCATAGACCTCCAATTTTCCGATAAGCGGTAAATTGGAGGTTTTTTAATGTTTATATAATAAAAAAGGTTGTTATCAATGGTATATTCCATTGATAACAACCTAATTCACGTTTAAGCGTCCCCGGAGCGATTCGAACGCCCGACCGACAGCTTAGAAGGCTGTTGCTCTATCCAGCTGAGCTACGAGGACAATATGTATATTATTATTTAATTATGGAGCGGGTAGGGGGAATCGAACCCCCGACATCAGCTTGGAAGGCTGGAGTTTTACCACTAAACTACACCCGCAAGTGGTCGACTTCTTTTGACGACATTTATTATTATATGACGGTTCAGAAATAAAGTCAACACTTTTCTATCATTTTTCTAATCGAAAAGTTTCATTGTAAGGAAATATTGTTATCTCCATACCTTCCGCATTGAAAAATTGTATTGTTACTTCCATATCATCTAACAAACTTAAAACAATATAAGAAGTTTCCGAAAAATATTTTGGTAAACGAATACTTCCTGGATTTAAGAACAATGTTTGTCCAATTTTTTCTGCATAGGCAATATGTGAGTGCCCAAAACAAACAATATTTGCCTCAACCTCTGCTGCACGATATTGCAATCGCATTAAAGAATTTTTCACATCGTATAAATGACCATGTGTTACATATAAGCGGAGATCGTTAATATTTAAAATAAGTTCATTCGGAAATGAACTGTTCCAATCACAATTTCCTCGGACAATTTCATATCCGTTTAACACTTGATGGTCAGTTTCAAGCTCAGAATCACCACAATGAATATAATGATCGCAAGCATGTCGATATTTAATTGTTTCCAACGGTTCTACTAAGCCATGACTGTCACTCAGTATTAAAATTTTCTTCAAAGCTGTCACCTCTTATCGCTTGTCTATGTATAACTATACTGTTTTTTCATTCACTCGTCCATTCGAACAAATTCATTTGTTACAGGATTCTAATTCACTCATTAGATTCTTTTAAAAGTTGTATTTTACGAAAGAGTGTTTAACAAGGGAGTTCAAATAACAATTGAATGTAAGCAAACAATATAAAAATTAAGTGAAATTGCTCATATCTATTTTAAAATTAATTGTAAAAAGCCTTACGAAACATCCTTGCATGATGAAGTACGAGTAAGGCTTATACAACATGTTACATTAACCAAACTCAATATCTTTTTGATAAAAGTAATTTGGTGTCATAATATCGTTATTGTATGGTCGATGATATATATTTGTTGCTGCTGGTGAAAGTGGGGGAATGAGCCATGCCCAATTGCCAGTGACAGATCGACCGTTCTTTAATTCGTTTTTCTCAAATTGTTGGAACTGTTTTGCAGCTGTATGGTGATCAACAAGGGTGACACCGGAAGTATGATACGAATGCAATACAGCGATATTTAATTCTACTAATGTTTTGTCTAGCCAAAGTGAGCGATTTACCGTTGTATCAAGTTGCATGATTTCAGCAATTTTTGGTAATAAATTATAACGATCCTCATCAGCAAGGTTTCTTGCACCGATTTCTGTACCCATATACCAACCATTAAAAGTTGCCATAGGATAATCAATTCCACCGATTTCGAGTCGCATATCAGAAATAATGGGAACGGCATACCATTTTGCATTTAATGATGTAAAATCATATTTTGGATGTGTAATTGGTACTTCCTTGACTAAATGTTTTGGAATATCGAAAACTTTCGGTTCCTTTCCGTCTTCTTGAATGACTAAAGGCAATATATCATAATCTGTTTTATCGCCTTGCCATCCTAATTTTTCACAAGCTCGCGTAAAAGCAATCGATGAAGAATCACCAATAATTTTTCCATCTATTTCATATCCAGCATATCGAATTAATTGATGGTTCCAGATTCGCAGTGGATCCTTGCTACCTTTTCTGGCAGGAAAAATCGTAATTGTAGATTGAATTTTTCCATCATTTGTGGCGAAAGTTATATGGTTAAGTAATTTTTCATATGCTTCTTCCGCCGTGTTAACTTCTCTTGCATCAAAAATATGTAATGTATTCCAAAGCAGTCTTCCGATACATCTATTACTGTTTCGCCATGCCATTTTAGCTCCATGTATTAGTTCAAATGGTTCATGTGTATACGTATCTGTAGCAAAAATTTCTTTTTCAATTTGTTTAATTCTTTCATTTTGTTCCTCAGCAGATAAACCGAGTTCTTCGTAACAGTTTCGGATAAATAGAGTAGCTTCCTTTAGTAAGTTATTATCAACAATTGTCTTGTTCATGTTCATCCTCTCCTCCTATAAAATAGTAACATAAATATACGCATATTAGACTTACGAGTATGTATAATTAACGAACTTTCATTGTATCGTTGCCCTGTTATTAAATTGTGTGTTTTTACCTATTTACAAGTGTGTATAAGTAATTCAAAAGTAATGTAAAGTGTTTGAAATAATTCTATTGTACTATATAATGTTAGTATAAAAGATAAAAAGGAGTGGAACGATGAGAAAAATACTATTTATTTTAGTTTCAGCTATTCTATTAGCTGCTTGTGGTATAGAAACAGAAGAAAAAGACGTTGCCTCAGTAGACACGAATGATCATGAAGTGATAGAAGAAAATGATGTAGAAAATAACGATGAAGCGCCTGTAGAAAATGAGAAAATTGAAATGGAAGAAACATTAGTAGATAGAGACAATTTTCATGTAGTACTAACAGGTGTAGAAAAAGTCATTGATAAGGATTGGGATGAAGAGTATTATGAAATTAAAATGACGGTACAAAATAAAATGGCACAATCTTTTGAGATTCAGTCACATGAAGTATCGGCAGACGATGTGATGATTGATGATCTAGTGTTTTTTAGTGAAACTGTCGCAAGTGGAAAAACAGCTAATGTAACAATGAAGATTCAAAATTATGATGGAGATCTTCCAGAAATACAAGATAATTTAGAATTTGATTTATCCATTTTTACGTTAGATGAACCATATCATGATGAAAAAGAACATGTGAAAATTAATTTTTAATGTACATAAAACAGGACAGTTTCCATCATTATTGAAAACTATCCTGTTTTTTGTTGGATAGATTTGACGTACAAAAATTTATATTTTAAATGCTGATCCAGTAGCAATTCTTTCTATAACATATTTGACATGCTTTTTCATGACGGCATTCATATAAGTAATTTCTTTCATTTCTCGTTTTGTAATAAATTTGTATGTCGTAAATTTCCCTTGTTGACGTAGAAGAACGACTTGGATGTTTCGTTTATACATTTCACGCTTTAATTTTCTCATTTCGGTTCTCGCACCAGTTAATAATTGTTCATTAAATATAATGTAAGGATCCTTAATACGAAAGGGACCTTCATAAATATATTTTAAATCTAATAATAAATTTTTAATGGTTAGGTCGAGAAATAAATAAAGTTTTGCAATTTCTAAGTCAGTCATATTATCCCACCTAAAGAACGTTTGTTCTTATTATACGATATTACTTTTAAAATATCACGTTTCATAGTGTTTTGTTTACAATAATTATATTATGTATACTTCGTTATTTTTCTAATCGTATTCTCATAATGCTCACAGTTTGTTTTCATTTCGTGCTAGTAAGCTATAAGTTAACTTCCATTTTAAGAGGGAGAATAGGAGAAAGAACAATAAATTTTCACAAGCTAAAAATTCGTACGATAGTTACTTATGATGAAGGAAACATGCAAATTGATAAAGCGTTTATTAGTAGTATTATTAGATTTAAAACAAGTATTTACATAAATTAGTTATTCGTGATCACGATAAAAGAGCATGATACATATTAAGAATGGGATAAAATAAAAAAGTAACACGACAGATAAATGCTATCTCAAAAAACGCTGTATATTAGAGCTGAATATAAGAAATGAAATGCACGTTTATTCAAAAATTTGATGACCTTAAAAAAGTCGTTAATACATTGATAATAAAGGGGAAATTGAAGGTTGATGATCGAACTTTTTCCCAGCTGGTAAAAAATACTTGTTTATATTTTTGAAAAACGGTAATAATATAATGTAAAGATTTCGTATAGGTCCATATTACACAGTTGGAATTATATGAAATTTAACAACTGAGGTGAAAAAATGATTGATTTATATACAGGAGTAAAAAAGTTTCAAGAAGGTAAAATTATTCGGACATTTAAAACATTACAATTTATGGAAGATGGAAATGTTATTAAGGATGTAAACTGGCGTACGATTAAAGCGAAAGAGTTATTTTGTTATTTATTACAACATAAAAGTGCTTCTAAGGAAGAGTTAACATCGATGTTGTGGCCAGAATATGATGAGGCAAAGGCGATGCAAAATTTATATACGACAATTTATCAAATTAAATCCATGCTAAAGTCGATTGATTTTGATATTGATATTACGAATACGGTTGGTCGTTATGAAATGATTTTACGTGATGTCTCTGTTGATTTACATATTTTTGAGTCTGTATTTGATAATTTTGAATCATTAACAGAAGAAAATTATCGTTACTATGATAAGTTGATGAAGTATTATACGGGTGATTATTTGAAAGAAGAAAACTTTAGCTGGAAAGCTAATAAAAGCGAACAGTTAAAAATTTTATATATTACGATGATCAATACGATGATTGAACATTTGAAGGCAGAGCATAATTATTTTGATGCCCTTTTATTAGCGTTGACCATTCAGAAGCATTATCCAACGTTTCAAAACAACTATTTAGTATTAATGCAGTTGTATGATGCAATTGGGGAACATGATAATGTACGAATGCAATATACAAATTTAACGGAATTACTTGGAAGAAAACCGAATAATTATATTACAAAATGGTATGGTAATTGGACTACGAAACATTCAGATACAGATGACTTAGCATTGTCTAATTAAAAGCATAACACCACCTCTATTCGTTAGATGTACGTTTAACGGATAGAGGTGTTTTTTATGTCAAAATGAATAATGTAAAAATAAATATGGATAAGAACTTCTTTATCTAGCTTGACATTCATCTAAGGTTTTACTTTCTTTCGTTTTCCAGTTCGTCCATCCGTTTGTCGATGCTAGACGTACAATTGTAGCAGCGGTGGAAGGACTAGAAAAGGTATAATCCTGTTTTAACAAATCCATGTAACTTTCACGTCATAAAGATCCCATGTTTAAATAATATCACGCTTTACATCCTTCGTCTTTTCTATTATGCTATAGAGAAAAAATAAGGATGAAACTAGATGATAGGGGAAAAACGATTATCCGATAAAATTGCGACAGAAATTTTGTCGATGATCACCGTTGACCAAAGGTTTGTACCTGGTGATCAACTTCCGAACGAACTGGAATTTTCAGAAGAGTTGAAAATTAGTCGAACAACATTAAGAGAAGCAATCCGCATTCTTGTGACAAATGGCATATTAGAAATAAAACGTGGTCGAGGGACATTTGTGAAAGAACAACTCAATGTCGATCAATTAACTTCTTCTCTTCATGATTTATCTAATTTGACGATGAATATAAAAGATTTATATGAAATTCGTCTTATTTTTGAACCGGAAGCGGCATACTATGCGACATTGCGAGCGACTGATCAAGAAATTGCACAAATTTTACAATATGGAAAATTAATCGAGGAAAAAATAAATAAAGGCGAAGACCGTACGGAAGTGGAACAATTATTCCACCGAACGATTGCCCAGGCGACCCATAATGAATTTATCGATCGTCTCATGCCAGTAATTTTCCAAGCGATTAATAAAGGGGTTATTTTGTCTGAGAAAAAGACAAACGTCGTTACAGATACCATCCATGATCATCGCTTAATAATGGAATTTATGGAAGTGAGAAATGCAGAGGGTGCAAGAAATGCGATGAAGATTCACATTTTACATGCGATGAAAGATTTAGGCATGACGTGAAAAAGACAGAAACTGCTTCTTTGTCCAACAACATAATTGACAGTAGACAACGTACGTTTTACAATAAGAAGAACAAACTAAATTTTTAGAAAATTGAGGTGCGCTACAGATGAGAAGTAATGAAATTAAAATTGGAATTGACCGTGCCCCACATAGAAGCTTGCTATATGCAACGGGGAAAGTGAAACCGAGAGATTTAGAGAAACCATTTATTGGGGTGTGTAACTCATATATTGATATTATTCCTGGTCATGTGCATTTACGAGAGTTTGCAGATGTGGTGAAAGATGCAATTTATGAAGCTGGTGGAATTCCATTTGAATTTAACACAATTGGGGTAGATGATGGAATTGCAATGGGGCATATCGGAATGCGTTATTCATTACCGAGCCGTGAATTAATTGCGGATGCTGCAGAAACAGTGATTAATGCACATTGGTTTGATGGTGTGTTTTACATTCCGAACTGTGATAAAATTACGCCTGGAATGTTAATGGCTGCTGCAAGAACGAACGTCCCGTCTGTATTTGTATCAGGTGGACCAATGGAGGCAGGTGTAAGTGCTTCAGGAAAACAAATTTCTTTAACTTCTGTATTTGAGGGAGTTGGAGCACATAAAGCAGGACAAATGTCTTCAGAAGAATTGTTAGATATTGAAATGAATGCATGTCCGACTTGTGGTTCTTGTTCGGGAATGTTTACTGCTAACTCCATGAACTGTTTAATGGAAATGCTAGGGGTAGCTTTACCAGGAAATGGTACGATTGTAGCTACAAGTGAGAAGCGTAGAGAGTTAGTATACGAGGCTGCTAGACAACTAGTTCGAATGATTAAGGAAGATGTTAAACCTCGTGATATTATTACAAAAGATGCAATTGATGATGCATTCGCATTAGATATGGCGATGGGTGGTTCAACAAATACAGTATTACACACATTAGCTATCGCAAATGAAGCGGAAATTAACTATGATATGGAAGATATTAATAAGGTAGCAGAGCGGGTTCCTTATTTAGCAAAAATTATGCCAGCATCAGATATTTCAATGGACGATATTAATAAAGCTGGTGGAGTAGAAGCGATTATTAATGAGTTAATTAAAATACCTGGAGCAATGAATCCAGACCGTCCAACTGTTTCAGGCAAAACGATGCGTGAGTTAGTACAAGATTATCATATTAAAGATGAAGAGGTCATTCGTACGAAAGATAATCCGTACAGTCCAGTAGGTGGATTATCTGTTCTTTACGGTAATATTTGTCCGGAAGGTTCGGTTATTAAAGTTGGGGCAGTAGATCCTTCGATTAAAACATTTAAGGGTGAAGCAATCGTATTCGATTCTCAAGAAGAAGCCCAAGCACGTATTGATGACGGAACAGTTCAAAAAGGGCATGTCGTTGTCATTCGATACGAAGGACCAAAAGGTGGACCGGGAATGCCAGAAATGTTAGCTCCAACGTCCGCAATTATGGGGCGAGGCTTAGGGAAAGATGTAGCACTTATTACTGATGGGCGTTTTAGTGGAGCCTCTCGTGGAATTTCTGTAGGACATATTTCACCAGAAGCTGCGGAAGGTGGTCCAATCGCATTAGTAGAAAATGGCGATATAATCGAAATTGACTTACCATCACGTACGATGAACTTAAAAGTGAGCGACGAAGTATTGGCAGAAAGAAAGAGTAACTTACCCACATTTGAACCAAAAATTAAAAAAGGTTGGTTAGCTCGCTATTCTGCACTCGTTACTAACGCATCAAAAGGTGGAGTAATGAGTATTTAAATAAAGCAAAAGAAAACGAAGTTGGAATGACATAGTCTTGTACGTTGTGATACTTACCTATGTTCCAACTTCGTTTTTTTATATAGAGTTTCTCGATCTATTTGTCAAAGTTTAACTGTCAGATGAATTTTAGTCAGCATTTGCATTGATTTGAATGAAGTCTGTCCATTTTTTACTAAAAATATGTTGTAGTTACTTTTTAAAACCAAACATCTGCTAATAATTCCATAGACCGTTTACGATCCTCAGGATGATACGCGTAGGTAACGATCATCAATTCATCCACTTTACTTTTTTCCGCAAAGGCTTCTAATTGTTTTCGAACAGTTTCTGGAGAACCGACTGCTTTTACCTTTAGTGCGCTATCCGCTAAGTGACGGTTAGGAAGTTCAGTCGGGTCAACAGGAGCCTCGATATAATTTCGCTCACCAGAATATAAATTGATAAACATTTTTTCTGTTGAAGTAAAAATTCGTTCTGCTTCCTCATCTGTTGGAGCAACGACGACATTGATTGCTGCCATAGAATAAGGAGTATCAATCGTAGCAGTTGGGCCAGTAGAATCGAATGACGAGCGATAGAATGCTAATTTTTCTTCATAGTCATCTGGCATAAAATGAGTGGCAATCGAATATGGTAACCCTAACTGACCAGCGATATGGGCGCCATTCATGCTTGATCCTAGTACCCAAATTGGAACATTCGTATTCGTGGCAACTCCTGTCGTTACATTTGGGATACGAGAAGAAACTCCATCTTCACTGAACCAACCAATCATATCATATATATTATTTGCAAATTCTTGTGCATCTCCACTCGTCCGTGTAATTAATTGTGCAGTCATTCCGTCTGTTCCAGGGGCACGCCCTAATCCTAAATCAATCCGATTTGGATACATTTGTGCTAATGTACCAAACTCTTCTGCAACACGAAAATGAGCATGATTTGGCAACATGATTCCACCAGATCCGACACGAATGTTCTTTGTCAAAGATGCTGCACGCCCAATTAATAAAGGCGTGGCGACTGCTGCAAGTGATATGGCATTATGGTGCTCTGCATACCATAATCGCTTAAACCCTAATTCATCTATGAATTGAGCATGTTCCATAGAAGTATCAATTGCTTCTTTTACCGTTTGTCCCTTTGAAATGCCTACTAAATCAAGTACACTTAATGGTACGTGTTTTCTCATGTATCATCATCCTATTCTTAAAAATTCCAAGCTTATTAATATGATAATATTACTTTGTTTTATATACAACGTAACTGCTTATTGTTTATTAGTTTAAATTGAAATGTGAAAGGGTAGTTCATCATAAATAAGGCATTTTAAATGAGGAGTATTTATATGAAAAAATACTATGTTAAAAAGCGATTTATTGATCTTAAAGATAGTTATTATGTGTACAACACAGAAAAAGATCTGTTATTTTATACGAGAATTGCAAATCCATTTAGCAAATATGGGTATGACTTATGGAAAACAGAAGATGAAAGTCTAGTAGCAACGATGTTTCGTAAACAAGATCGAAAAAATGTATTATTTACGATTGAAAAAGATGAAAAAGAAATAGCACGTATTCAAACGAATAAAGGATGGACAAAACATTTCTTTTCTATTGAACCTCAGGGCATTCATGTGGTGCATAATGATTCGAAATTATCCTATACATTATGGCAAGATGACGAAGAACTTGGACAAATAGATACAAAATTACTCCGATTATCGACAACGTTTACGATCGAATTATACCCTCATGCAGAACAACTATTGTATTTATTCATTTATCTAATTATTGTCATTGATAAAGTGGATCCATCTATGAAAGGGTTATTGTTTAAACGTATTCCATTTTAAAAGATTGCGGGTAGACACGAACAACAATAAACACATCTGTTTATCAAAATTATTACCGGAATGGTACAGGTAAAATAAAAAAAGGACTGTGGTAACATGTTAAAAAAGGAAATTTATGTCGAGATAGAAATAGATGGTTCCATAGAAGATGTTTGGGAAAAATCACAAAATCCTGCACTTCATGAACAATGGGATATCCGTTTTTCGTCGATAACGTACTTACCAAAAAAGAAAAATG
>DXHX01000049.1 GCA_019113205.1 Candidatus Pseudogracilibacillus intestinigallinarum
CCAACAATGATCTCCTTCGTCGCAAATGGACAAGGTGTGAATGTTGCACAAACAATGCAAGAAAAACTTCCAAACTATGAAGTTGTCGCTTTAAAATTAGATGAAACAGGCTTACGTACAAAGATACATGAGCATAAATAGTGTACTAGTTACACCGAATATTTTCTTACACGAAAAAAGAGCATATGCCGTATTATTGAAAAGAACTGAACCTTCAATATTACAGATGTGCTCTTTTTTTCTTTTCACCAAGTCTTTTTACACCCTATTTTTTAATGGACAATATTTCCCCATATGTTCCACATCTCCACAACCATTCTAATGGCCCATATTTGAAATGCTTTAACCAGAAGGTTGAAAAAATGATTTGTAAAAACACAATAATCGCGCAGGAGATTGTCGCATAACTATAAGAAACGATAGAATCTTTTACGATAAATTGTAGGACGAGTAATAACATTACAGTTTGCCCAAGGTAGTTTGTAAATGCCATTCGTCCATATGCATACAACGGCGTTAATAATTTTCCAATGAACGGCTCGACGATGACGAGTGAGCTAACATAAAATAACGTAAAAATAGGTGCTAACATGAGTGCAATTTCAGTAAATGCAAAAAATGCACGATTCATGTCAATTTGAAGCTCAGTAAGTTCAAAACTATCCATATATGATGTCATCCCTAATGATGGTGCTTGCATCCATAAATATACTGTAGCGATGATTGTTGCAACAAATGATACAACGAGAACAAACGACCACGACTTTCTGTAGGACATCGTTTTTTCAAATACATGATATTGGCCAAATGCTAGTCCTAATAACATGAACGGAAGAGGTAATAACAATTTGGCACTACATATACTTCCGACGATTATTCCAATAATTCCTAAGACGAGGTTCCACTGTTTTGGAAGTTTAAAAAATGGCAATAAAATAATACCTATAATAGCATAAAACAACAACGCTTCCCCAGGTTGAAATAGCTGATGAATAAACCCGATAACGAATAAAATTGCCATTCGCCTAATAAAAATCAATTGATAATTTGTATGCTTCGCCTTCGCTCTTGATAAAAACAAATAAATGCCAACACCGAATAAAAATGAAAAGATAGCAAAAAAGCGTCCTTCTACAAATACGAATAAAAACCGTTGTACGATAATATCTGTATGTTCTCCAGATAAATTTACATTGTCACTCCAAAGCCCTAAGACATTTACAAAAGGCAAGCCTAATAAAGCAAAACCTCTTATTAAATCAATCAAATGTATTCTCTGTTTATTTACTGTTGGTTGCACTAACAAAACTCCTTCAATTATCCAAAATATATGTATATTATACAACGACCAAATCTACTGAAATATCGATTTTCCTTACAGATTTATGTTCAAACATTACTTTATTGTAAGGTATATGAGATTAAAATTGAAAGGAATTTTTACATATTTCTATCCAAAGAAAAAGTTTTGGACGAAATAAGCATGTAAGCATGACAGACGAATAGGATTGATAATGATATTTTAAAAAAATATACGCCCCGCCTCCCTTAAATAACACAAAGCAATGCCATAGCAATTATAGGAAGTGCAGTACATTATCTATTCATATTCGTGTGGTAACTCTTTTACTCATTTATATCCAAAACTTTTTCATTTTTATCCTAACACCGTTTGATCACTTACTAATGCTCGCCCACGAATACGCTGGAATTCTTCTAATAATCCTTCAATCGTCAGATTATCCTTCTCCTCTCCACGCGCATCTAATATAATTTGTCCAGCATCCATCATAAATAAGCGTGTGCCCATATCTAATGCTTGTTGCATATTATGGGTCACCATTAATGTCGTTAAGTTAAATTTTTCAACAATTTCAGATGTTAAGCTCGTTATTAACTCCGCACGAGCTGGGTCTAATGCTGCTGTATGTTCGTCTAATAGCAAAATGTCTGGTTCTGTGAAAGTCGCCATCAATAAAGATAACGCTTGTCGTTCCCCACCTGATAACAAGCCAACTTTTGCGTTTAATCGATCTTCTAACCCTAAATTTAATGTTTCTAAATGGCTTTGAAAATATTCTTTCCGCGCTTTTGTTACGCCTAATTTTAAACGACGCTTTTTATTTCGTGAATAAGCAATCGCTAAGTTCTCCTCAATGGTCATATCTGGTGCCGTTCCCGCCATCGGATCTTGAAATACACGTCCAATATAACTAGAGCGTTTGTATTCTGGTAAATTACCAACATCTTGACCGTTAATTACGACTCTTCCAATATCTGAAAATAGACTTCCAGATATAATGTTCATTAAAGTAGATTTCCCTGCACCATTTCCACCGATAACTGTAACAAATTCTCCACGGTCTAATAATAAATTAATATTTTTCAATGCCTTTTTTTCATCTGGAGTTCCTTCATTAAATGTAATGGAAACATGTTGTAACTGTAACATTTTACACATCCTCCATTTCTATCAACGCTTGTTTAGCTTGACGACGTTTCTTTTCTCTTCTAGCTTGCAACATTTTCGGGGCAATTAATGCTAAAATAACGAGTAATGCTGTAATTAATTTCATATCTCCTGTTTCTAAAAAGTCTACTCTTAATGCTAAAGTGACAACGATTCGATAAATAATCGCGCCTAATAGAACAGCTAATGTCGCACGAAAAATCGTTTTCGTTCCAAAAATTGCCTCCCCAATAATAACCGAAGCAAGTCCAATAATAATCATTCCAATTCCCATTCCAACATCCGCAAATCCACCATGTTGTGCAATTAGGGCTCCGGATAGGGCGACAAGTCCATTCGAAATACCAATCCCTAAAATAATAAGTGTATCTGTATTCGCTGAAAAACTGCGAATCATTTTTTGGTTATTACCTGTTGCTCTTAATGCAAGCCCAACTTCTGTTTTTAA
>DXHX01000050.1 GCA_019113205.1 Candidatus Pseudogracilibacillus intestinigallinarum
AACTTCAAAAGCAGCTTCACGACTTAGTGATCAACTACGTAGACGAACTATTGAACGGAAGTATTTAGCGATTGTTCGTGGAGCATTAAAAAAAACAGAGGCAAAGCTAGTCGGTTACTTATGGAAAGATACGAAAAAAAATATCGTTTCTATCGTTCCGAAACATAAACGTGATGCGAAACAAGCAATATTAAAGTATAGGGTGTTAGAGACGAATAAAAATTTATCACTGTTAGAAGTAGAATTAGAAACTGGACGCCCACATCAAATAAGGGTTCAATTAAATGGTATAGGCCATCCATTATATGGCGATCAAAAATATGGTCAACACGTGAATAAAATTGGAGAACAAATTGCACTATGGGCTTATGAACTAACTTTGACACATCCAACAACGAAAGAAGTTATTACCGTTCATTCATTTCCAAAACAAATATATCCATGGTCAGAATGGGCGTATATAAAAAAATGAGGCTAGGAAAATCCTAAGCCTCATTTTTTGCGTTTTGTTTCATATGAAGAATATTTTTATTCGTTTGTTTTACGTTCACCTTTTGTTCTTGATGTGCACTACGGTTTGATAATAACATGAAGTAACTTAACATACCGAAATAGCATGTAATAAAGAAAGCATGGAATAATGCAATCCATAAGTTTAACTCTGTAAAGATAATCATGGCTCCAAAGAGTACTTGTAATAAAATTAAACTAAAGGAAATCACCCATCCATAGTACATTACTCGGTTATTACGATAATTCTTGTGTACTTTAATTAAGAACGTAAGCGTCCAAATGAATAAAATTGCTGCTAACAGTCTGTGACCCATTTGTACCCACTGATGGAAATTGTAATCGGCAAATGCAAATGGGGCACCATTATTACAAAATGGCCAACTACCACAAACGAGGTTTGCATTTATATGTCTTACTAATGCGCCTGTATATACAACGATAATCGTATAAGTGGATAATAAGTATATTTCTATCCGATCTTTTTTCTTAATATGCAACTTATCTGCATCTAACTTATTGTCTATCTCAAATATGAGTAACATTAGTAAAAAGATAGAGGCAAATGACACTAAAGAAATACCGAAATGAATCGCTAAGACGAAATCAGACTGCCCCCAAACAACAGCTGCAGCACCAATTAATCCTTGTAAAACTAAGAAAAATACAGAAATGAAAGATAAGAATTTCACTTCTCGAATGTGTCCTAAGTGATTCCAAGCAAACACTGCTAGTAATAAAACTGTCACACCAATGATGCTTGAAACAAGACGGTGACTATATTCAATAATTAATTCTGGTGTAATGACATTCGGAAACAATTGACCGTTACATAATGGCCAACTACTACCACAACCAGCACCTGAATCTGTTTTGGTTACTAATGCACCACCTAATAAAATAAAAAACATACCGATTGTGGAAACGACAGATAACCATTTAATCGTTCTAAACATACGTATAGCCTCACTTTATATTAAAATAATGGATGATATAAAAATTTGTTCATTACTAATCATAATAGCATATTCATGAAGAAATCAATTAAAAAAAACATAATAGAACGAGAAGTTCATCAATTATCATAAATTTGTAACAATAATGGAATAAATACGTAAAATTCAGTGACAGATATAGTACAAATTCTTGCAAAAGATATAGAAATTTGATAAAAATAGTATGTAGAAGTTGTCATGCGAAAATCCAATGTTCTTAAGTGGGGGAAGTAATACAAAGACTTAAAGAACAAAGAGTTTAAGAAAGTTGATACACTGTGGATAATCGCCGAAAATGCTTTCATTACAATCGTAAAGAGAGTGACAGCATGAATGATTAGAATATGTATGAAAGAGTAGTTTATTCTTCGCCATATTCTACTTATTTATAATATTGAAGGGAGGCAGCTGCAATATATTTGTAACAGAAGTGTGATCTTCCAGATGAATAGCTTATTTGTTATTCATAAAGCCTTTTATTCCTTTTTGTATGTAGTATGAAAGACTAAGTAATTGTATAAACTAACATTATTCATTCAATATTATGTTATTACATTATATTTCGCTATAATTTTATGATTATTATAAAATGAAACGTAATAACGGATATTGATTTTAAACATGTTTAAAAATATACGATGTACTTAAGAATAAAGGTGCTTTCAATCCCTATGTCACATTATATCTATATGTAAAAAAAAGCATTTTGATCGACCACGTCAACTGAATGACTTTTTGGTTCGTGAGACAAACTTTTAACAAAGGTATTTAAATTAAAATGCATCCCGGACAATTCATTCAATCAATGAATTGTATTAAGATGAAATATTGCATTGTAGCCGTACGTGGTTTATGATAGTAATATACTAAATTCACTTGCCGAATGCAGTTTAAAATTAATGAAAGAGAGGTATACATACATGAAAGGATGGTTAGGGAAAGCAAAGACCCTTCTAATACTGGGTGCTTTAGCCTTTGTACTTTCAGGATGTGGAAGAGATAATTTAACAGCACTTGTACCTAAAGGGTACGGGGCAGAGGTTTCGATGAATTTAATCATTTTAACGACGGTGGTAATGACATGTGTACTAATTATTGTATTTATCATTTACGTACTTGTCTTAGTTAAATTCCGTAAGAAAAAGGGAGATCCTGTTATCAATCCTGAGCAAGTAGAAGGAAACAAAACATTAGAAGCAGTATGGACGATTATTCCAATTATCTTAGTAGTTATTATGGCTGTTCCAACTGTATTTGCTACATTCCATTTAGCAGATGATTCAGACAAGGAAGACCATATTAACGTACATGTTACTGGTAACCAGTATTGGTGGCATTTCGATTATGAAAATGAAGAAATCGCAACAAGCCAGGACTTATACATTCCGGTAAATACGAAAGTATATATTCACTTAATTACAAATGACGTTTTACACTCATTCTGGGTACCAAGTTTATCGGGTAAATTAGACGTTAACCCAGAGAACGTAAATACAATGTATTTAGAAGCATATGAAGAAGGAGTATTCTTTGGTAAATGTGCTGAATTATGTGGTCCTTCTCACTCACTAATGGACTTTAAGGTTGTAGTAGTAAGTGAAGAAGAATACGACCAGTGGGTTGCAGATATGCAAGACTTTAACTCTGAAGAAGTGGAGTTAGATGCAGTTGCACAAGAAGGTCAAGAATTATTTGAAGAAAAAGCATGTATTAGTTGTCACGCAACAGATACACAAAACTACTCAGCAGGTGCAGTGCCAGTTGGACCAGACTTAACGAACTTGGGAGACCGTTCACGTTATGCTGGATATTTAATGCCAACTAAAGAGAATTTAGTAAACTGGATTCTAGATCCAGAAACATTAAAGCCTGGAAACTTAATGACAGGTAAATATCCTGATGTTTCAGAAGATGAAGCTGATAAAATTGCAGAATACTTATTACAATTAAAGCCATCTGACGTTACAGCAGAAAGTAAAGAAAAATAATTTATTTTAATAAACCTTAAGTTTTTAGATTAAAATATAGGAGGTATTTAATGTGAGTACAGCAGCTATGGGTAAAAGAAGCTTTGGCGCAGTCTTATGGGACTATATGACAACTGTTGACCATAAGAAAATTGCTCACCTATACTTAGCAGGTGGAGGATTCTTCTTCATCCTAGGTGGAATTGAAGCATTAATTATTCGTATTCAGTTAATTAAACCTGAAAACGACTTTATTAGTGCAGGATTCTATAATGAAGTAATTACGATGCACGGTACTACGATGATTTTCTTAGCGGCCATGCCGATGATGATAGGACTTATGAACGCCGCCATGCCATTACAAATAGGGGCACGTGACGTTGCGTTTCCGTTTGTTAACGCACTTAGTTTCTGGTTATTCTTCTTCGGGGGAATTTTATTAAACATTAGTTTCTTAACTGGTGGAGCTCCTGATGCTGGTTGGACATCTTATGCTTCATTAGCAATGCAGTCACCAGGACATGGGGTTGACTACTATGTAGCAGGATTACAGATTGCAGGTGCAGGTACGCTAATGGGAGGTATTAACTTCCTGGCGACGATTGTAACAATGCGTGCACCGGGTATGACTTATATGCGTATGCCATTATTCTCATGGGCTACATTCGTAACGAGTATTTTAATTTTATTCGCATTCCCACCATTAACGATCAACTTATTTTTATTAATGTTTGACCGTATGTTTGATACAGCGTTCTTTAACGTTGCATTAGGTGGAAATACAATTATTTATCAGCACTTATTCTGGATTTTCGGACACCCAGAAGTTTATATCTTAATTTTACCGTTTTTCGGTTTATTCAGTGATATTTTCTCTACTTTCTCAAGAAAGAGATTATTCGGATACACTGCAATGGTTTTCGCGACTATGTTAATCGCATTTTTAGGTTTCATGGTATGGGCTCACCATATGTTTACAGTTGGTTTAGGTCCAGTTGCTAACTCGATTTTCGCAGTAGGTACAATGGCGATTGCAGTACCAACAGGAATTAAGATTTTCAACTGGTTATTAACAATGTGGGGCGGTCAAGTAACAATTAACTCTGCAATGTTATGGGCATTAGGATTTATCCCATCATTTACAATTGGTGGAGTTACAGGTGTTATGCTTGGATCAGCAGTTGCTGACTACCAGTATCATGACACATATTTCGTTATCGCACACTTCCACTACGTAATCGTTGGTGGTTCAGTATTTGGTATTTTCGCAGGTTTACATTACTGGTGGCCGAAAATGTTCGGTCGTGTGTTGAATGAAACATTAGGTAAGTGGACATTCTGGTTATTCTTTATTGGATTCCATTTAACATTCTTTATTCAGCACTTCTTAGGTCTAATGGGTATGCCTCGTCGCTACTGGGTATTTTTACATGACCAAGGTTTAGAGTTAGGTAACTTAATTAGCTCTGTTGGTGCGTTCTTTATGGGAGTTGCATCCATCATATTCGTATATAATATTATTTATACGGCAATTAAAGAAGAAAAAGCAGAAGCGGACCCATGGGATGGTCGTACATTAGAGTGGACAGTTTCATCTCCACCACCATATTATAACTTTGAACAGTTACCATTAGTTCGTGGTTTAGACCCGTTATGGATTGAAAAAATGGAAGGTGACGGAACTGTACCTCCAGGAGAACCATTAGATGATGTTCACATGCCTAACGGTTCAATCTTACCGCTCTTAATGGGATTAGGATTCTTCATAGCAGGATTTGGATTTATTTACCAAGATGGTCAAGGAAGCTTATGGTATTTAGCGCTTTACGGAGGAATGGCATTTGCTATCGGATGTATGGTTGTTAGATCACTTAAAGATGACTATGGCTACTATATCCCTAAAGAAGAACTTCAAAAAGCACTTGAAGGGGAGGCTAAGTAATAATGAGTCATGATCATAGCAACTTATTTCCAGAAACTCTCCCAGCAGAACCTGAAAAAGCTACACTGGAAGGTAAAAACAAATTCTTTGGGCTTTGGTTCTTCTTAGGTGGAGAAACAGTATTATTTGCTAGTTTATTCGGGACTTACCTTGCGTTGAAAAACTCAACTGCAGGGGGTCCTGCTTCAGATGAATTATTCGGTCTTGGACTTGTATTTTTAATGACAATGTTATTATTAACGAGTTCATTAACGAGTGTGTACGCTATGTACCATATGCGTAACGGTGATTTTAAGAAAATGTATTTATGGTTAGCGATTACTGGATTATTAGGTATTGGGTTCTTAGCTTGTGAGATCTACGAGTTCGCACACTATATCACAGATTACGGATTTACTTTCCGTTCATCAGCGTTTGGTTCTGCGTTCTATGCATTAGTTGGATTCCACGGAGGACACGTACTATTCGGTATTTGTTGGTTACTTTCGTTATTAATTCGAAACGCTAAGCGTGGATTAAACTTATATAACGCACCTAAATTCAACACATTCAGTTTATACTGGCACTTCATTGATGTTGTTTGGGTATTCATCTTCACAGTAGTTTACCTAATGGGAAAGGTGGGTTAATAAATGACAAACGAAGTAAATACAGAACAAGCAGAATTACTTAGACGTAAAAAAAGTAAAGACGAAATGAAAAAGCAATTAATTTCTTTCGGTATGATGATTGTTTTTACTTTAATTTCTTTTGGTTTAGTAGCAGTAGGAACAATTGAAAGAATGTACATTTTACCTATCCTTTTTGTAATGGCTATCGTACAAGCAGGATTCCAGTTCTATTACTTTATGCATTTAAAAGATAGAGATCATGAAATGCCAGCTACTTTCATCTATGGTGGAGTATGGGCAGGATTTTTAACACTAGCGGGATTAATGGTAATCTCTTGGTGGTAAAACTGGTAAAAAGCTAGAGAACTTGTTCTCTAGCTTTTTTATTTGTTTTCATTTTATTATTTCATGACAAAATTGTCACAAATGGCAATGTTTTTAAAAAAATTGAAACGGAATGCATGAAATAAGTGGATGATATCATGTATAATGATGGTTGCAAACTTTATGGAGAGGTGAAGTTTTATGTGGTTGGAAATTCAAATATTCGGCTTCCGTGCTTTATGGAGTCCTTATTTTTTAACATTTTTAATTGCTGTGTCGATTTTATACTATTTAGTAACGGGACCATATCGACATAAGTTTGGCGGGGATGAAAAACCGACGAGAAATCAGCAACTTTTTTTCTATAGTGGGATTATTTTAACGTATATTGTGAAAGGATCTCCAATTGATTTAATGTCTCATATTATGATGAGTTATCATATGGCTCAGACAGCTATTTTATATTTCGTTATTTCAATCTTTTTTATTCGTGGTTTACCTATTTGGATGTGGGAAAAATTCGTTAATATTAAAATAGTAAAAAAGATAATGAAAGTAACGACTCATCCTTTAATCGCACTTGTATTATTTAATAGTCTGTTTTCAATGTATCATTTACCAGTAATATTCGATTATACGAAAACACATTTAATCGTACATTCAACTGTCACAATCGTTTTATTCATTTTATCTATGAATATGTGGTGGCCAATTTTATCTCCACTTAAAGAACATGCAACATTAAATCCATTATTAAAAATGGCATATTTAATTGGTAGTATCTTAATTATTTCGATTGCTTGTGCTTTAATGATTTTCTCAACAAAATCATTATATACATCCTATAACTCTGATGGTGCTTGGTTACAGGCAATGAGCTTATGTGTACCACCTGATGTATTAAATGGGATCTCTGATAGCTTATCTGGTGCGGAGATGTTTTCTCCATTATCGGCAGCAGAAGATCAGCAATTAGGTGGAATTTTAATGATGTTCATGCAACAAATTTTCTATGGATTTGTGTTAGCTTATATTTTCTTTGGATGGTTTACGAAAAAGAGCTTAGAAATTGATCCAATGCCAGATACTTTACCGAACTCAAAAGAGTAATGGGTGTGCATATTTTCAATAAAAGGGATGTTAACAAATAACATCCTTTTTTGGTCTTATACTCATTGATAGAACATAAAAAAACGGTACTGAGTATTGAAAAATAAACAGTACCGTTTTGACTAGTTTTTCTAGTCTATTTTATTGTATTCTGAACGATGAATGATTATGAATTATCCTAACTGTTCTAATTCATCGTTTACACCAACAACAAGGTTGTGTGCACGTTCCATTAAGTTTTTAGGGAAGTTTTCTTCTTCACCATACTCAATACCATGTGGATAGTAATGTTTTCCTAATAAAGGTGTTTTAATCTTAATTACTGCTGTTTTACTATCGACATCACCTTCAATAGCTTCTCCTTGAATACGTACATAATATGTAACGTTTTTCTCTTGCGAATTGATTTTGTAATCGTATGTAACACGTTCATAGTCCCAGCTTTCCCCTAAAATAAAAGCATGTTTACCCATTACGTAGTTTAATGTTGAAATATCGATTACCTTATTATCAATACCTGTGTTTTCTAATTTCATCCTATTACACCTCTTTAAATAGTATCTTAGCTTAATGATAGTTGAAATATGGACAACTTGCAATAAATTATATAAATAATCGTTCATTTATACGTTTATCTCATCCTTTATTAGTATAATATAAATGGAGAAGTATTTCTAATTAGGAGGACTTTATGAAAAGAATTTTATTATTTATTATAACAGTCTGTTTATTCGGAAGTATATATATTGTTGCACAAGAAAATGATCTATTCGTTTTATTAGAAGAACGTTGGAAGGAATTTAAAGATTCGAAAGAGGATATCGTTTTAAATGAAGAGTTAGTAATAGATGAAGAGGAAGAAGCTGTATATGTTGATCATAATTTATCTGAATTAATAGGATTAAATGCAAATGAAATAATAGAAACGTTTGGGGAACCAAAAAGAATCGATCCAACTCCGTATGGATATGATTGGTATGTGTATACGAATGAAACAACATCTCATGTTCAAGTTGGGATGAAGAATGATCAAGTAAATACCGTTTATGTCATGGGAGATAGTATTAATATTGAACCATTACAATTTGGTCAGTCGTTTGATGAAGCAGATGAAATTGTTTCATTTGAACATGCAGTAACATATAAAAATGGATTTTCTTCTTACACGTTTAAAGTGAAGGAAGAAGAACTAAAAACTACCCCACTTATTCAGTTATCCAATGAAATATTTATTCAATGTTATTTTGATGCTGTTAAAGATTCTTTAACAGCTATTCGGTTAATTGATGGGGAAACATTGCTACAACAACGAATGTATGAGTTAGAGTATCGTGGTCCATTACCAGAAGAATTAGAAGAAAATGATAAAAGTTGGCCTAAAATGGAAACGGCAATGGAACAACAAATTAACGAAATGACGAATGTGTTACGCTATTCATTTGATCTACCATTATTATCTCCTCATGAAGAGGTAAGTGATGTCGCTCGTGCACATAGTAAGGATATGTATGAGCAAAATTATTTTGCTCATGAACGTCCGAATGGAGATGGATTGAAAGAACGTTTGGATGAAGGAAATATTTACTTTGTTGCTGCTGGTGAAAATATTGCAGCACAACACGCAGATAGTATTGCCGCAATGTTTGGGTGGTTAAATAGTGAAGGACACCGTGAAGCCCTTTTAAATGATCAATATACGCATTTAGGAGTTGGAGTTTACCGTTATTACTACACTCAAAATTTTATAACTCGTCAGTAATTTGAATGCCAATGCATTTTCATTTATATGAAATCATGTTAAAATGTAAATGGAGGTGTTACTAATATGATCATGACATTAGAACACGTACAAATACTTGATCAAACAGATCATCTAATCGATATGATTAAGCAGTCAGATGTAATGGGAGAATATGAATGTGCTTTAAAACAATTAGAGGAAAATGAAGAAGCACAATCATTAATTCGATCATTTAAACATATAAAAGAACATTATGAAGATGTTCAACGCTTTGGAAGATACCACCCAGACTATCAAGAAATTATGAAAAATGTTCGTAGTTCCAAAAGAAAAATGGACATGAATGAGTATGTGGCGAAATTTAAACTCGCTGAAAGAAATTTACAAACATTTTTAGATGATATTAGTGAATCAATTGCTAGAAGTGTAAGTGACAAAATTATCGTCCCGAAAGAGAATGGATTACTTTCTGATTCTGGTTGTTCTAGTGGTAGTTGCGGAACAGGTGGATCATGTGGTTGTCAAGCTTCATAATCGGAAAATTATATTATAATAGGAGTTAGAAAATGAATCATACACGCCAAGGGTTAATCGTTTGGTTTCAACATCGAAAAAATATAAAACAAATAAAAAAGCATGGAAACTTAATGTATGTTTCAAAGAAACTTCGTTATGCAGTTTTATATATCAATATAGATGAGGTTGAAACTATTGAAGCATCACTATTAAAACTTCCGTTTGTATCAAAAGTAGATCGTTCGTATAAACATTTATTGAAAACAGACTTTGAAAATGCTTTACCGGATAAAGCGAAACAGTATGATTATAAGACGAATTAATAATTTTTTAGGTTGAAACAAAGGAATTGTATATAGAAAAAGAACGAATAAATTGATACATCTTGCGTTCTTCTCATCTGTACATTTCATTGTTTCAATCTTATTTTTTTGTGAAAAATATAACCATGTAAGGTGGAGAGGCCATGCGCGTTATTGCAGGAGATTTAAAAGGGAGATACATTAAAACAGCAAAAGGATTAAAAACACGCCCGACGAGTGATAAATTAAAAGAAGCGATTTTTCATAAAATTGGTCCTTTTTTTGATGGTGGGAATTGTTTGGATCTATTTGCAGGGAGTGGTTCATTAGGTATTGAGGCGATTAGTCGTGGAGTGGATCATACGGTATTCATTGATCAATCGATAGATGCAATTCGAACGATTGAACAAAATGTGACACAATTTAACATTAAAAACAAATGTGAAATATATCGAAACGATGCTTTTCGAGCTTTACATATACTAAGTAAGAAAAACATGAAGTTTGATTTAGTCTTGCTTGACCCACCTTATGATAAAATTAATTATGGAAAACTGATGAAAGCGCTTGAAAATGTGGATATTTTAAACGATAATTGTATCGTATACATAGAACATCGTCCAGATGAAAAACTTTCTATACGGGATGGAATTTTCACTATTAAAGATGAAAAGAAAATTAACAGTACAACGAGTATTACAATTTTAGAAAAAAGAAAAATGGGGGTATAAGTTGTGGGAAAAAAACTAGCAATTTGTCCAGGAAGTTTTGACCCGATTACAAATGGTCATTTAGACATTATTACACGAGGTGCAAAAGTATTTGATGAGGTTATTGTTGCTATCTTTAATAATTCATCGAAACAACCGTTATTTACAGTAGATGAGCGAATTCATTTAATTCAAGAAGCGACAAAAGATTTGCCAAATGTATCAGTAGATGTGTCAGAAGGACTGTTAGTTGATTATGCACACGAGAAGAAAGCAGACGTAATTTTGCGTGGTTTAAGAGCGGTTAGTGATTTTGAATATGAAATGCAAATTACGTCTATGAATAAAAAATTAGAACCAACGATTGAAACATTTTTCATGATGACGAATAATCAATATTCGTTCTTAAGTTCAAGTATTGTTAAAGAAGCGGCAAAATATAAAGGTTCCATTGATTGTTTAGTACCGGATGTTGTAGCGAAAGCATTGCGTGAAAAATTTAAGTAAGGCGACGATACTTGATGATCAAATAGATACATAATGTAAATGATGTTATATAAAATCCGTATTGCTGAAAAAAATGTACAACATAATAAGAAGTATTCGGTATATTGGCAACCTCCGTACTCGTTACTTCTTTTATTTTTGTGGAAAAGAAGACTTGATAACAACAATATGTAATAAGAACAGAAAAAATGCTTTGTAATAGTCGTCCGAAAAAATAAGGGGAAAATCGAATATCGGTTTTACTTATGACAGATGCGACTTGTGCTTGGATGGACAAACTGTGAAAACCTAATATAAAGCTAACTGCACATAATTTGATAATGGTAGGGACTGAATGCAATGAAGCAATTAATTCAGTCCCTGTTGTTATTTCAAATAACCCTGTAAAAAATGGTGTGACAACAGGTTTTAAAGATGTTGGGACGAATGGTTCCATTACTTTTTCAAAAAAATAAATTGTATGTAATAAATGAGTAATGACAGAAAATAAAATAATGAATCCACCAATAATAAGTAATGTTTGAATAGAAGATTGCACGGCATCTCCTAACTTTTCTCCGAAGGCGCGCTTATCTAATATTCGTGTTTTATGTAATGCACGCAACGCACGGACAGATATATTTGACTGTTGCTCGACCTTTTGAGTGTCGGGTTTATTAGCGTAATAAAATTTCATGCAAAGACCGACAAATATATTACTTGTATAATGACTTAATGCGAGTAAGATTCCGATATATTTATCTTGAAAAAAACTTATCGCAATGACACCGAATAAAAAAAGTGGACTAGCCGCATTAGAGAAGGTGAGTAATCTTTCTGCTTCTATTTGATTAATATAGTTTTTTTCACGCAAAGATGCAGTTATTTTTGCACCTAAAGGATATCCGCTTGCCATCCCGACGACAAATGCAAAACTACCCGCTCCTGGTACACGAAAGAATGGGCGCATGATCGGCTCAGATAATATACCAATTGCTTGGACAATTCCATACATCATAAGTAATTCAGACATAATAAAAAAAGGAAGTAATGACGGGAACACAATATCAAACCATGTTTGTAAACCACGTACACTTGCATATAAAGTATGTTGTGGTAATAAAATAAATAATAATGCCATGATCGATATCGAACATGCGATGAGGATAGAATAATATTTTTGCATAGTTTCCTCCAAGTTTTATAATAATGAACGTTCCTTATATACATATACGAGAAACTCGATGAAATATGTTATATTTAACATAAATAAAATTGTAGAAGGTGAAGAATATACCTATGAAAAAAATGAATCGAAGAATATATAGTACCTTAATCTTATTACTAGTAATAGGATTTTTATTTACATTTCGCTTACCATTCTATGTGCAACAACCTGGGTCGGCAGATGGTTTATCAGAAATGGTAGATGTAACGGATGGATATAATAGTGAAGGCGAATTTCATTTAGTAACAGTAAGTGGTTTTCAACCAACGATATTTGATTATGTTATTGCTTCTTTTTTACCATATAGGGATATTTCACCGATTGAAGATATTATTCCAGAAGGAACGACAGACGAAGAATATCGACATTATCAATTAATGTTAATGGACGGCTCTAAAAATGCTTCCTTAGTTGTGGCGTATAAGGCCGCTAATAAGCATGTAAAAGAAAAGAATAATGGGGTATATGTCGTCCGAATAGTGGAAAATATGCCGGCAGAAGATAAATTGGAGATGGGGGACCGAATTATCCAAGTCGACGATATTGAAGTAATGGAATCGAATGATTTAGTTGATTACGTTCAAAATAAAATTGCAGGAGATATACTGCATATTACGTTTGAGCGAGATGGAGAAATTTTAGAGGAAAATGTAGAGGTGGAACAGTTTACAGATAAAGAGGGGGTTGGAATTGGTATCCAATTAGTAACAGACATTAAAGTAGAAGTGGATCCTGAAGTATTTGTTGATAGTGGTTCTATCGGTGGACCTAGTGCAGGTTTAATGTTTTCGTTAGAGTTATACAATCAATTAGTTGAAGAGGATATAACGAAAGGAAAACAAATTGCTGGTACTGGTGAAATTGATTCGAAAGGGAATGTATTAAGGATCGGTGGTGTAGATAAGAAAGTTGTTGCAGCACATAAAAAGAATATGGAAATATTTTTTGCACCGAATGAAAAAGGTCGAGAAGACTCTAATTATAATATTGCAAAAGAAACCGCAGCAGAAATTGGAACAGATATGAAAATAGTTCCGGTTGATACGTTTCAAGATGCATTGGATTATTTAGAGCAACTCGACTAAAGGATAAGTGGTAATTGAAACTCTTGTTTTCTTAATGATTCCCTAATTTTCGGAGAGAATATGGAATAATACACATTTGTTGTTTTTTCATCTAGGTATAGCAATGAAGCTGTTTTTTTATTTAAATTAGATATAATTGGTATATTAAGCTGTTTTTTAATTTGCCGTATATACTGTTGTCCGGTTTGATTCATACCTAATAAGCGGATGTATGGAATTGGTTCAGATATAAAGGTATCAATTTCTTGTTTTGTTGTATTCGTTAAAATATGTGTGCACATTCTTTGTATTCTAGCGGTCGTATATCGATTTGTACGTATTGCATCAACAAAGTGCTCAAAGTTATTTGCTTTATGTATATATTTTTTAAGTCGATGTTCGATTCCTTCATCAACTGAATGGAGTTCCTGTAGTGCTTTCGTTTCTGTTGTAATTAATTTATAATATAAATAAGGGAAATAAGCTTCCCAACTATGCCACGTATTAGTAATCGTTTTATATGTGTGTAATGCATCAAATGAAGCGGGTGGTATTGTTTGCTTTACTTCATTCAGTCCATTTGTTCGTAATGCACTTTTACGAATGCTCGTAGCACTTGCAATAGTATGTTCAATCGATTCATCATGATAATGGTTATGCAATCGTTGAATGGCAACAGGTTCAATTGGCAAGTTGTTTTTTAAAATTGTTTTAATATAATGAAACCCTAATATGTTATTTGGTTGTTTCATATCAATCATATCCATGCCGATTGCCTCATATCCTTTTTCTGTTGCTTTTGGATAGGAAAGACCTTTTTGAATATGCTTTCTTAATGTAGCTGAAAACAGAGACTCATGAAGGATATATTGTGTAACGGCTTTGTTCATGGCATTCGTATCACCAGACTCACTACCAAAACAAATATGTGCAACATTTAGTGCATGTAAGATTTGCACAGCTCCTTGTGCAAATAAATTACTACTTTGCACAGCATATGCATAAGGTAATTCTACAACGATATCCACACCAGATTGAAGTGCGGCTTTCGTTCGGTGATGCTTATCGATAAATGCAGGTTCGCCTCTTTGGAGAAAAGAACCACTCATCACGGCAATAATGATAGAAGCATCTGTTTTTTTTCTCGCTTCTTCCACGTGATGAACATGACCATTATGGAATGGATTGTATTCAACAATAAGGCCACAAGCCTTCATTTCATTCCCTCCAATCTATTTGCTTTTATTATTGTACCAAAAATATTCAAAAAGCAACAATGATTTTTAGCGAAAAGGTTGACAAAAACCGTTTTTCCTTTTAAAATACTCTTGTTGCCTTGAGGTGATAAAATGAAATTTTCAGCAGTAGAAATGCAACAAAAAGCAGCGATGGAACCATTTGTTTTCCATGGGGAAGTAGATGTATCATCGTTAGCAACATCGACTAATAATGATATTAGACAAATTGATCCTGTTTTTATTAAAGGGATGTGTACAGTTGATCGGCAAGAATTGATTTTCTCTTTTTCGATAGAGGGGAAAATGATTTTACCGTGTGCACGAACATTGGTAGACGTTCCATATGCATTTAAATTTGATGTAACAGAAGTTTTCTCTACAGCACTTGTGTTAGGGGAAGAAGATGAGGAAGATGAAGTACATCTTGTTACAGACGATATGATCGATTTAACTCCATTAATTGAAGAACAAATTTTACTGAAAATGCCATTTCGGGTATTTTCAGAAGAAGAAGCTTTAGATGGAGGAGAAGGTTGGACATATTATTTAGAAGAGGAACGGATCGAAGAAGAAAAAAGTAAAATTGATCCTCGTTTGGCGAAATTAAAAGATCTTTTTCAAAACAGTGATCAAAATGACTCAGAATAAGTGTGCTCCTATTTTTTAGAAAAAAGGGCAACTTACATTCTTTAGTTTATCATATTATGAAGATTGGAATTCCTTAAAGGAGGTGTTCGTCGTGGCAGTACCTAAGAGAAGAACTTCAAAGAAAGTTACGAACCAACGTCGTACGCATAAAAAACTTCATGTACCTGGATTAGTGGAATGTTCAAACTGTGGTGAATACACAAAACCTCACCATGTTTGTAAAGAATGTGGACATTATGACGGGAAAGAAGTAGTTGAAAACTAAATTTCGTTTCTAACGAGAAAAATGAGATATTTGGCTTTGTTCCATAAACGCGGTAACGCTTTTATATAGAACAACAAATATCTCATTTTTTATTTATGTAGGAAATCGTTTATAATGGCAGAATGAGATATGTTAAGATAGTACATAATGATATTGTAAACGGAGAGATATATGTGGAGAAACTTGTGTTATATGAAGAAACAGAATATGGTATTTTAACTTTAAATCGCCCAAATAAGCGCAATGCCATTTCACGAAAAATGGCGCAACAATTAGACGAAATATTGGACGATATACAACAACGTCCAATTAAATTTCTTCTCATTCGAAGTGTAGGTGCCGGTGTTTTTTGTGCTGGTGGAGACTTAACAGAATTACACGGAGATTTAACTGAAGAAGATGCATATGAAGCTTTGCATATAATGAAAACGGTTTTACATAAAATATTAACATTTCCAGTGCCGACGATCTGTTTATTACAAGGAAATGCACTCGGAGGCGGTTGTGAATTAGCGACAGCATGTGATTTTAGACTTGTGAAGGAAGATACGACATTTGGTTTTGTTCAATCGAATTTAGGTATATTACCTGGTTGGGGTGGTGGAGCCATTTTATACAAAAAGGTTGCGAAAAATTTTGCGTTTCAGTGGCTAACGAAAGGTTCAATTTATGGTGCATCCTATTTATATGAGAAAGGGTGGATCCATTCGATTATAAAGAAGAAGGACTGGGAAAATGTAGATACGTACTTACAACCTTATATATCAAAATCCTATGATCAAATGTGTTTTTTAAAGGCACAGTTTTTAGAAGCGTTAGATGTGGATGAATTATATGAAGCGATGGATCGGGAATCGAGTCGTGCAGCGAAATTATGGCCATCTGAACACCATCAACAAGCAGTGAATGCATTTTTGCAAAGATAGAGGATATTTCGAACATCGGATTATAATTTACTTGAGCATTAAATAAAACGGTAATGTTTATACGTTCATAAACATTACCGTTTTTGTACGTGGGGGATTTACCCACTATTTATTTCTTTTCAGCTTTTTTTGTTGTTTCTTTCTTTTGAGCAGGTTTTTCTGCACCTAAACGGCTTGGTGGTTGGATTGCTTCTTTAACTCCTTCAGGCATCCAAATATACGGGTTTTCACCGAAGTCTCGTTCAATATTATATGATGCAGATTCAAAGTCCATCTTCTCCCAAAACTCATTTGCTTTAATAAATGGGTTCGTTTTAATCGGCACATTAAAACTTTTGGCGAAATCTACTAACATTTTTGCATAACCTTGGTTACGATAATCTGGTAGCACTTCTAATTTCCATAAGACATAATAATCTTGTGGAGGATTGAAGTAATGATCATACTCCTTTGAACGCTCATAAAGACTCATTCGGGCAACAAGCGTGTTACCATAATAAATCCCATAAAATGGTGATTTACTATCGTTTTCAATCATTTCATTTTGCAAGTCTTCTAACATCGATAATTCTTGTGCTCCATATTGTTGAAATTGTTTGAAGTCTTCTAACGTTTTATAATTAATTAATAATCTTTCTACCTTTACCATGATAACGCTTCCTTTCTATTGTGTAATTTTTTCTTTATCATATTTTATATATCTATCTCTATATACAATTATAATACAATTTTGTTTATATTGAAAACTTCTAATTATACAAAATGATATAAATGTATAATATGTTAAGATAAGATATATTTATCTCTTCTCACTTTTATATAAAGCGGTATATAATGTAATATGTTATTAAGAGCTAGAAATAGTTCATTTAAATGTATGTTATTGAATAGGAATGTGAGGTGTGAGCATGAATATAGGGATAGTTGGCGGTGGTTCGATAGGTTTATTATTATGTGGTTATATAAGTGAGCAGCATGATGTTACTTTATATGTCCGAAGAGACGAACAAAAAAATGCATTACTTGAACATGGTGTTCAATTATATGAACAATCAACCTTTAAAAGAAATGTTCAACCACATATCTCGCTCATCGAACATATGACAACTCATGATTGTTTATTTATTTGTGTCAAACAGCCAGAAATTCCCTATTTGGTTCAACTTCTTATTTCTACTCCTTCGAATATGCCTATTATATTTTTGCAAAATGGCATGGGACATATTGATCGAATAAAACAACTTCCACATCCAACGTATGTTGGGGTTGTTGAACATGGGGCAAGCCGTATGAAGGATGTTCAAGTGAATCATTTAGGGAGAGGTAAAATTGTTTTAGCTACATTCAATGGAAATAAAGAAAAGGCAGAGCAATTGGTACAAGGTTTACATCAAGCAACATTTCCGTTTCAATTGGCAAGTGATTGGCAAACTTTATTAGCGAATAAACTAATTGTAAATGCCGTTATTAATCCATTAACAGCATTGTTTGATGTGCCAAATGGAGATATTATAGAAAATCCACATATACATTCGATTGCACGAAGGTTGTGTGAGGAAGTTTCAGGTGCATTGCAATTAAATACCGAACATAGTTGGGAGCTTGTTTGCATGATTGCGAACAATACTAAGCATAATACATCTTCTATGCGTGCAGATGTTTTAGCAATACGTGAAACAGAAATTGAAGCGATGAATGGATATATTGCAAAAATAGATCCAACACTTCATTTAAATTATTGGATATACACTAGTATATTAGCGTTAACAGAAAGAGGAAGGAATTACGATGTTAGATAAATTAGTCCACTATTTACCAGTTATTATTATTGTAAGTCCGATCGTATTTACAATTATTTTATACCAAGGAAATAAATTATTATATAAACATCGCTGGAGAGCGATTCATTTTATGGTGCAAATAAGTGCTTATATATATCTATTTGCAGTGACATATATGTTGGAAAGACTTGTGCCGTTTACAATTACTGGATATATCGTTATTGTGATTTTAGTCGTTTTAGCAATATTACTTATCCGTCAATGGAAAAAAGATACTGAGGTTGTATTAAGTAAGGCGTTAAGAATGTTATCACGCATATTATTTTTACTATGTTTCGTTTTATATATCGTTTTAGTGGTAGTAGAATTCGTACGACTGTTTTCATAACACTTATAAACAGATTCCATGAAAAGATATATCATTTGAAGTACAATACATAGGAATAGACTATAAAAGGAGATATCGGACGAAATGTTAGTTCAATCTATCCAATTAAATAAAAAGAATCAATTGATAAATGAGTATCGTAAGGAACAAGATTTCGTTACGGAATATTTTGACTATAAACCTTTTACAGAAGTAAAAGAACGTGCAGCATATGTACAACAAATAAAGAGAGATCGTAAAAAGCTTGTAGACGTTTTACATAACATGAATCGAAATTGGGACGCACCGGAAAGTACACTAAAACAAATTAAACGTTTAAATGATGAAGCGAGTGTAGTTGTAATCGGCGGTCAACAGGCAGGTTTATTAACCGGACCATTATATTCTTTAAATAAACTTATTTCTGTTTATCGATTTGCTAAAGAACAAGAGAAATTACTAGGTGTTCCTGTCATTCCAATATTTTGGATTGCAGGGGAGGATCATGACTTTGATGAAATCAATCATATTTATACCGTCCGTGATAAAAGAATAAAGAAACATATGACTAAACAACAAGAATGGATAAAGAAATCCGTTTCCTCTATTCCGTTAGATAAACAAAAAACAGCGAATTGGTTACGAGATGCATTTTTGGATTTACATGAAACATCTTATACGAAAGAATTATATACAAAAATGGAAAATTGTTTAGAGCGTGCACAAACATTTGTTGATTTCTTTGCACTCATTATTTTTGAATTGTTTAAAGAAGAAGGTATTGTCCTCGTTGATTCGGGAAACGAACAGTTACGTCAACTAGAAGGAGAACATTTTACAAACATATTCGAGCAAAGTGAACAAATTGCTGAAGATGTCTATGAGGCCGTACAAACATTACAACAGCAAGGTTATAATGTACCATTGGAAGTTGAAAGAGATGATGTCCATCTGTTTTATCACGATGAACATGGTGAGCGCATACTGTTGAAACGTGAGGCAAATGAATTTGTTGGAAAAAATGGGGAAGTAAAATTAACGAAAGAAGCATTGTTACATATTGCTCAAACAACACCAGAAAAATTAAGCAATAATGTAATTACAAGACCGATCATGCAAGAATTACTTTTTCCTACGCTTGCATTTATTGCAGGGGATGGAGAAATTAGTTATTGGGCAGCATTAAAGAAGGCGTTCCATACATTAGGGGAAAAAATGCCACCAGTTGTTCCAAGATTGTCTTTTACGTATGTTCCTAAGCGTACGGAAAAGCTTTTAGAACAAAGAGTCATCCAAGTAGAGGAGGCAATTCGTGAAGGTGTGTCACAAAAGAAAATGCAATGGTTAATGGCACAAACGCATGCACCAACAGAATACCTTTTTGAAGAAGCAAAATTAAGTTTAGAAAAAATTCATGCACCATTACAAGAAATGGCAGAGAATATTGCACCGGATTTACATGAAGCATCGAAAACAAATATTCATCTAATGATGGAACAATTATCATTTTTGGAACGTAAAACGATGCAGACGATTCGTGAACAACATGACGAGGCAATAGGCCAATTTGAAGAATTGGATTTAGTATTACATCCGAACGGTGGATTACAAGAACGTGTGTATAGCCCACTCTTTTTGTTAAACGAGTATGGTGAAAGTTGGATACAGCAAATAAATCAATTATCCTCTATTCCATTTACAGAAGATCATTTTGCCGTATATTTTATGGGATAGAGTTATCCACATTATATGAAATATTAAAACTTTAATAAAAAACCCTGTTCTGTAGCGTTAGAAGCGCGAAGGAACAGGGTTTTTTATGCGGAAAATTAATGGAGAACGGTTTATTTATGTGATATATTGTTTATTTTTTAAAAGGATTTATAAGGATAAATAGCCCATTTTTATAAAAAGGGGAAAAAATGTGGAAAACATGTGGAGGAAAGTGGGGGATTGTGGTAGAATAATCACATGGAAGGGTTGAATAGATATGTTTATGGGAGAATACCAACATAACATTGATATAAAAGGTCGTATGATCGTTCCCGCGAAGTTTCGTGAGGGGCTCGGGGATTCTTTTGTCTTAACTCGTGGGTTAGACAACTGTCTATTCGTTTACCCGATGGATGAATGGAAAGTTTTGGAGGGTAAATTAAAGCAACTTCCATTAACGAAGAAAGATGCAAGACAGTTCACAAGGTTTTTCTTTTCTGGTGCTGTCGAATGTGAAATTGATAAACAGGGAAGAATAAATATACCTGCAACATTACGTACATATAGCAAACTGGAAAAAGAATGTATTGTAATAGGTGTTTCAAATCGAATTGAAATTTGGTCGAAAGATGTTTGGGAAGATTATTTTGAAGCATCTGAAGAGTCATTCGAAGATATTGCAGAAAACTTATTAGATTTTGATATATAGAAGTAGGTGTATAAGATGACACATATTGAACATGAAAGTGTGTTAAATAATGAAGTAATTGATTCATTGCAAATAAAGCCAGATGGTATTTATGTGGACTGTACATTAGGTCGTGCTGGACATACATTTGAAATAGCATCTCGTTTAAATGAAAAAGGGAAAATAATCGGTTTTGACCAAGATGAGGCTGCCATACGTGCTGCGAGTGAAAAGTTAAAAGATTTTTTCCCATTACTACTTCATCAAAATTTTCGACAACTAGAAACAGCTTTACAAGAGAAAGAAATTGGCCAAGTAGATGGTATTTTATTCGATTTAGGTGTATCTTCACCTCAATTTGATCAAGGTGATAGAGGGTTTAGTTACCGCTATGATGCTGAATTAGATATGCGCATGGATCAACGTCAATCATTGACAGCGAAAGATATCATAAATGAATGGCCGTATGAACAGTTAGTAAAGATGTTTTTTGTATATGGTGAGGAGAAATTTTCAAAGCAAATTGCCAGAAACATTGAAAAGAGAAGAGAATCCACACCAATTGAAACGACATTTGACTTGGTTGATATCATAAAGGAGTCTATTCCAGCAGCTGCAAGGCGTAAGGGAGGACACCCGGCAAAAAGGATTTTCCAAGCATTACGAATAGAAGTCAATGACGAGTTGAAAAGTTTCAATGATGCTTTACATCAGGCAGCAAAGTCGGTACGGATTGGTGGAAGAATCGCTGTCATCACTTTCCATTCATTAGAAGACCGACTATGTAAACAGGCATTTAAAAAATGGTCGACAGAAAAGCCTGTACCTAGAGGGTTACCGATCGTTCCAGAAGAATTTGCTGCACCATTCAAATTAATTACACGAAAGCCAATTATTCCAACAGAGGAAGAAATTACAAGAAATCGAAGGGCAAGATCAGCAAAATTAAGAGTAGTTGAAAAAGTGAAGGAATGGGATGATTCCTTTATATATGAAGAAGGGTGGCGGAAATAATGCAATCAAATCATGCGAGAAGTTGGCAAAGAGACTACATAGAAAGACAACAGCAACAACAGAAAAAGGTTGTAAAAAAAGTTAAAAAACGTAAAATATTAACTAAAGGTGAAAAAATTATTTATACATTCTTTAGTATGGTCGTTTTAATTGCAGCTATTTATATTGTGTCATTTGCTTCTACAACAGATGGTTTAAATCGTGATATTCAAAAATTAGAAAGTGAAGTTCAGCAACATAAAGTTGTAAACAAAGATTTAGCATTTGAAATTAGTGAGTTAAGTAAACCAGAAAGAATTACAAAAATCGCTAAAGAAAATGGATTAAAAATCCAAGAGGCAAAAGTGAAACGAGTACTAACGACGAATGATTAAGTCAGGATGAATCAAGATGAAAAAAAATAAACGTACAAATATCGTTTCAAAATTAGTTTTATTATTTTTTGTTCTCGCTTTTTTAGTTATTACAGGTAGATTTTTATACATACAAGTAAGCGGGGAAGTTAAGGACCAAAACTTAAAACAGTTAGCGAAAGAAACACGTGAAATAAGCTTTCAATTAGAAGCGGAGCGTGGAAAGATACACGATAGCAATGGGATGATTTTAGCATATAATCGCCCAACATATCGTGTTTTTGCTATATTAGATGAAGATCGTAAAACACGGACGAATGCACCAGACCATATTGTGGATAGTGCAGACACTGCAAAAAAATTAAGTAGTGTACTAGATATTGACGAAAGTGAAATAAAAGAAAAAATCGATGAAGGTAAGGAAAAAGGGCGTTTCCAAATTGAATTTGGAACGAAAGGGAGAAAACTTCCACAAGAAAAGAAAGAAGAAATTGAAGAACTTAAATTACCTGGTATACATTTCTTAGAAGATTCTATTCGCTATTACCCGAATGGCATGTTCGCCTCTCATATTTTAGGTTTTGCCCGTCAAAACGAAGAAGATGAAACAGCAGGAGTAACGGGAATTGAAAAAGAGATGAATGAATCTTTAAGTGGAAAGAACGGGTATATTTACTATCATAGAGATAGTTATGGGAATAAATTATTAAATCCAAATGAAGTTGTTCAAAAAGCAGAAAATGGCCATGATATTTATTTAACGATTGATCAAAAGGTACAAACGCTATTGGAAGATGTATTATCTCAAGTAGATGAACAATATGAACCTGAGAAAATTATGGCCGTTGTAATGAATCCAAAAACAGGGGAAATTGTTGCGATGAGTAATCGTCCAAGTTTTAACCCGAATGACCCTGGAAAGGTAAAAAATTGGTATAATGACGTCATTTCTTCTCCGTTTGAACAAGGGTCTACAATGAAAATATTTACGTGGGCTGCAGCTATGGAAGAAGGAGTATACGACGGTAAGGAAAAATTCAAATCAGGAAAATATATTATTAATGAAAAAGTAAGAGCAATTAGTGACCATAACGATGGAAAGGGATGGGGGAAAATTTCGTATGATACGGGATTCCGTCGTTCTTCCAATGTTGCTTCTTCAAAATTAGTTTGGGAGAAGATGGACCCAGATGATTTTCTGAAGTATTTAAAGGATTTTGATTTCGATAAACCGACAAACATCGACTTACCGAGTGAAAGCCAAGGTAAAATATTATTCGATTGGCCAGCTGAGAAATTAACGACCTCGTTTGGACAAGGAAGTACAACGACGGCGATGCAGTTAATTAAAGCAGCAAGTGCTATTGCGAATGAGGGAAACATGATGCAACCTTATATCATTAAAAAGGTAGTTGATTCAAATACTGGAGAAGTAATGGAAGAAAATAATCCATCTGTAGTCGGTCAACCGGTTTCGGCGGAGACGGCAAATAAAATGATGGACTTAATGGCCTCAGTAGTTAACTCTAAAGATGGTACAGGGAAAAATTACCGTTTGAAAGATTATACTGTTGCTGGAAAAACAGGTACCGCACAAATTCCAGATCCAGATGGTGACGGTTATTTACCTGGAAAATCGAACAATATGTATTCCTTTGTTGGAGTCGCACCGAAAGATGATCCGCAATTATTAATGTATGTTGCAGTAAAACAACCAAAATTAAGAGGGGATGAAACAGGGTCAGAACCTGTTGCATTCATATTTAATAATGTGGTAGAAAATGGTCTTCATTATTTAAATATTGAACCTGACAAAGAATCAGATGATGATTCTAATGAACATACGAGAACGATGCCACAAGTCAGCGACAAAACAGTGAAAGAAGCAACAAAGGATTTAGAAAATATATCAGATAATATAACTGTCGTCGGGGATGGAAAAAAGGTAGTTGCTGTTAATATCAATGAGGATGAGGAAGTTGTTCATGGACAACATATTATGCTCATTACAGATAAACCAACGATACCTGATTTAAAAGGGTGGTCTAGCAGAGATGTTTATGAACTAGGTACATTGCTAGAAATCGATGTGAAAGTAAAAGGAAATGGTTTTGTGACAAAACAAAACATTAAAAAAGGAACAAAGATTGACAAAAATGTAACATTAGAAGTTGATTTAAAGAAACCATAAATAAATGTGAAAATGAAATAGATTTGTCATCATGTGAAAACAAATTTAAACATAAGGAGCACCTCTGTAAGTTAATGAGTTGATACTTTAACTTGCTCATAGGTGCTCTTTTTGTATGTTTAAATGTAATGAAAGGAGATTGAAAGAACAGCATCATAGACCCATACATAAGAAACTTCAGTAATATTTTGTTGAAGGTAGGTTTTCTGTTGCACTTGATTTTGACCAGTCTTGTTTTTTGATTGTGTAATAAACGATGTTAGTAGTTTCAAAGAACCGGAGGTAAAATTTGAACACACCTTGATGCACTTGAACATATGCTTAAAATATTTGAATATAGAACGACATTTGTGACTAGTTAACTCGAGTGACCTATCTATCTGTTTTTTTATGTTTTATAGGAGAGACTTCTATTCAATTACTCCCATTCATATAGTAGGTGTAAGTTTTATATCGATAGGAGTGACAATAATTGAAGTTTATATCGACGTCTATAACAAAAAAACGCATCATTTTTATTGCTAGTGGTTTTACATTATTGTTTATATTCATGATTGCTCGCTTATTATATGTTCAATTATTTATGAGTGACGAAATTAAAGAAAAAGCATTACAAACATGGTTGCGTGATATTCCTTATGCAGCAGAACGAGGTCATATTTTAGACAGAAATGGGAAAGAAATTGTTCGTAATGTGTATAGTCCAACATTATTATTAATTCCGGCACAAATAAAAAATAAAGAAGAAGCAGCGAAAGAGATTGCATCAATTGTAAATATGTCTGAGGAAAAAGCGTATGAATATGTCACGAAACAAGCAATGAATGTAATCGTTCATCCTGAAGGAAGAAAACTATCTGAGGAACAAGTGACCGCTATCCAAGCATTAAGAATGGATGGAGTTTACATTGCTAAAGATACGAAGCGACATTATCCATTCGGCAAACAATTAGCTCATATTACTGGTTTTGTAGGCATTGATAATGACGGGTTAACAGGATTAGAATTACAATACGATGATAAATTGCAAGGGAAAAATGGCGCATTATCTTATTTTTCCGATGCGAAAGGCAATCGGATTGCATATAAAAATGATTTTTACAATAAACCAATTAACGGAAATCATCTTGTGACGACAATTGATATGCAAATTCAACAAATCGTCGAAAAAGAATTAGATAAAGCATCACTTTTATACAATCCAGACCAAATGATAGCGATTGTCGTTGATCCAAACAATGGGGAGGTGCTATCAATGGCATCTAGGCCAGATTTTCATCCGAGCCAATTCCAACAAGTACCCCAAAGTGTATACAATCGGAATTTACCAATATGGAGTACTTATGAACCTGGTTCAACATTTAAAATTATTACTTTAGCGGCTGCTCTTGAGGAAGAAAAAATGGATCTGGAAAAAGACACCTTTTTTGATCGAGGAAGTATTAAGGTGGCTGGAGCTAATCTTAGATGTTGGAAAGCAGGGGGACATAAAGAACAATCGATGTTAGAAGTCGTTGAAAATTCGTGTAACCCTGGATTTGTTCATATTGGACAATTGTTAGGAAAAGAAAAGTTATTTGAATACATTCGTGCATTTGGTTTTGGAGAGAAAACAGGGATCGATTTATCTGGAGAAGGGACTGGTATTTTATTTAAGGAAGAAAATGTTGGTCCAGTAGAACTTGCTACTACCTCCTTTGGACAAGGTGTATCAGTAACGCCGATACAACAAGTGATGGCAGTTTCTGCTGCGGTTAATGGTGGAGTTTTATATGAACCATATTTTGCTAGGCAATGGATCGATCCCGAAACGAAAGAAGTTATTGCTACACATAAACCTGTAAAAAAACGTCGTGTTCTTTCAGAAGATACATCAAAACATGTTCGGGAAGCATTAGAAAGTGTAGTTGCTAATGGGACAGGTCGACCAGCATATGTAGAAGGATATCGTGTTGGTGGAAAAACAGGAACCGCACAAAAAGTAGGAAAAGATGGCGCATATATGAAGGATAATTATATTTTATCTTTTATTGGTTTTGCACCAGCAGATGAACCAGAAGTAGTTGTATATGTTGCAGTTGATAACCCTAAAAACACGGTACAATTTGGTGGGGTTGTTACAGCACCTATTGTTGGAAATATTATTGAAGAGAGTTTGAGTTTACGTAATATCGAAAAAAGAAAAGGAGCATTACCGAAAGAATACACATGGCCAGATGTACCGAAAGTGGAAGTGCCAAATCTAATCGGTGAGAAGAAAGCAGATATATTGAAACGACAAGAAGATTTTAAAATTGATCTTCACGGGAATGGTACGTACATTATTGATCAAGCACCAGATCCTGGAGTGAAGGTAGAAAGTGGAAGTACATTAAAAGTTTATCTTTCTCGTTCTTATGATCGTGAAAACAACTAAATTCTGCTATAATATAAAGTTATACATGTAAATTTTTATAAAGTAGGGATGAACGTGAAATTACAAGAATTATTATCTATTTTACCAGTATATCAAGTAGATCAATCTATCGAAAAAATAGAAGTGACAGGACTGGAAAGTGACCACCGTTTATTAAAAGAGGGGAATATATTTGTTTGTATAAAAGGTTTTACCGTTGATGGTCATAAGTTTGCAGAAGAAGCGGTCGAAAAAGGTGCAAAAATAATTATTGCCGAACAACCACTAAATATTGCTGGAGCAATTGTTGTACTTGTACCAGATACGACGCGAGCATTGGCATTATTAGCATCCAAATATTATGATTTTGCATCGACTAAATATCCATTAATTGGAGTAACAGGGACGAATGGAAAAACGACAACGACATATATTATCGAAAAAATGTATGAAGCATATGAAAAAAAGATAGGATTAATTGGTACAATCCAAATGAAAATTGGCGAACGAACTTTTCCAATTAAAAATACAACACCAGATGCATTGACATTACAAAAGACCTTCCGGCAAATGCATGAGGCGAATGTTGCTGCAGTAGTCATGGAAGTGTCTTCTCATGCACTTGATTTAGGAAGAGTTTATGGAGTGGACTTTGATGTCGCGTTATTTACTAATTTATCTCAAGACCATTTAGATTATCATAAAGATATGGATGATTATTTACGAGCTAAGACATTATTATTCACAGGTCTTGGAAACGGGTACGGAAATCATTCAAAAGTTGCTATTTTAAATGCAGATGATGAGGCAAGCAAAACAATTGCCAAAAGTACTGCACAACCAATTATGACGTATGGAATTGAAAATGATGCAGATGTTATGGCGACAAATATTACGTATGAAATAACGAAAACAACGTTTGAATTAAAAACACCAATCGGGAATGTAACAGTAGAAAGTCGTCTTATTGGTGCATTTAATGTATATAATATTTTAGGAGCAACAGCTGTTGCAATATCACAACATATCCCATTAGATGTCATTAAAGAAGCATTACAATCTATCCGTGGGGTTGATGGTCGTTTTGAACCAGTCATTGCTGGTCAGGATTTTGGTGTTATTGTAGATTACGCTCACACAGATGATTCATTAAGAAATGTTTTAGACACTATTAATGAATTTAAACAACGGAAAGTATATGTTGTTGTCGGCTGTGGGGGAGACCGAGATAAAACAAAACGGCCATTAATGGCACAAGTTGCTGTACAACATAGTGATGTAGCGATCCTAACATCTGATAATCCGAGAACTGAAGACCCTAATGCTATTTTAGCTGACATGACAAAGGGACTTAATGCAACAAATTATGAAGTAATTGTGAACCGTAAAGAAGCGATTGAAAGAGTTATACAATTAGCAGAAAAAGATGATATTATTTTAATCGCTGGAAAAGGGCATGAAACATATCAGGAAATTCATGGCATCCGACATGATTTTGATGATCGTGTCATTGCTAAAAATGCGATTGAACAGAGAGGTTAATGAGTATGTTTACAATAGAACAATTAAAAAGTCTCTTCCCTCGTGTTGAAGGGGCTTTTTCCGAAGAAGTAGAAATAAAAGAGGTATATACAGATAGTCGAATGGAAGTTGAAAAAGGATTATTTGTTCCGATAATCGGCGAGAATTTTGATGCACATACGTTTATAGAAGGTGCAGTGGAACATGGAGCAATTGCGACATTGTGGGATGAATCTATTCCTGTACCAACTCATTTAAAAGATTCAATTATGTTCTTTATTGTAGACGATACAATTGAAGGGTTACAAAAACTAGCAACAGCATATCGGAAGAAGGTAAATCCAATCGTAGTTGGTGTAACTGGTTCTAACGGAAAAACTTCGACAAAAGATTTATTAAAGACTGTATTACAGCAAAAGTACCGTACATATGGGACAGTAGGAAATTTCAATAACCATATTGGTCTACCGTTGACAATTTTACAAATGGAGCAAGGGACAGAGATGTTAATTCTTGAAATGGGGATGAGTGATTTCAAGGAGATAGAAACATTGTCTAATATTAGCTTGCCAGATTATGCAATTATTACTAATATTGGTGAATCTCATATTGAACATCTCGGTTCAAGAGAAGGTATTGCAAAGGCTAAATTAGAAATAAAAGCAGGTTTGAAAGAAGGCGGCTTGCTCATTATAGACGGTGATGAAGTGCTCATGGAAAAAGAGCATGAACAGGAACATGTTCTATCATGTGGATTTACACAAACAAACGAGTATATAGTGACAAATGTCGATATTACGGAAGAAGAAACGAAGTTTTTCGTAAACGATGTTCCTTTTACGATTCCTTTAGTAGGAAAACACCATGCACAAAATGCTAGCTTTGTTTTTGCACTAGCGAAACATCTACATATGAGCGATGAACAGATTCAAGCGGGATTTAGTGCATTACAATATAGTAATATGCGATTTGAGCGGTTAGTTGGAAAAAACGGTGTTACGTTAATCAATGATGCATACAATGCTTCACCGACATCGATGAAAGCAGCAATTGAAGTAATGAAACAATTGAAAGATAACAAAAGGAAAATCATTGTGTTAGGTGATATTTTAGAGTTAGGACCTTATACAGAGGACTTACATCGATCGATTGCAGAAGTAATTGATGAGCAAATTGATCATACTTTATTATTTGGTGAAAGTATGCGATATTTATATGATGTGCTACAACAAAAAGGCAGTGTAAAACATGTCGATTACTTCAAGACAAAAGATGCGATAATACAAAAATTAGAAACATATACATCGAGCGATACGACAATTTTATTTAAGGCATCGCGTGGGATGGCGTTTGAACAAATCGTTGAGGCATTAAAGTAGAATGTTGGACGGTTTTATATAAGGAGGAAAAGGAAGTATGAGTATTTATGTAGTGGTAATGGCGATAGCAATAAGCTTTCTAATTACCGTCCTATTAAGCCCGATTTTTATACCATTTTTAAGAAGGTTAAAATTTGGCCAAAGCATTCGAGAGGAAGGACCACAGTCGCATATGAAAAAATCAGGAACACCAACAATGGGTGGTCTAATGATTATTGCGAGTGTTGTCATTACCTTTTTACTCGTATCATTTTTATTTGCAGAGCAGACAGTAAACTACCAATTTTGGTTATTATTATTTGTTATTATTGGATATGGACTTATTGGTTTCTTAGATGATTTTATTATCGTTGTTCGTAAAAATAACCAAGGTCTTACATCTAAACAAAAATTATTAGGTCAAATAGTTATTGCAGTCGTTTTTTACATTACATTAAAAATGAATGACTATCCGACGACAATTGCAATTCCGGGAACGGATTTTGAATGGGAATTAGGATTCTTCTATGCTATTTTAATTGTATTTATGTTAGTAGGTTCATCAAATGCAGTAAACTTAACGGATGGACTTGATGGGCTTTTAGCTGGAACGGCTTCCGTCGCTTTTGGAGCTTTTGCAATTATTACAACTTATCATGGTGAAGAAACACAATTCATTACTATTTTCGCCTTAACAATCGTTGGGGCATTGTTAGGTTTCTTAGTTTTTAACGCACACCCAGCAAAAGTTTTTATGGGAGATACAGGATCACTTGCATTAGGTGGGGCTATTGCAGGGATTGCAATTCTGGCAAAGTTAGAAATTATTTTAGTCATTATCGGTGGTGTATTCGTTATTGAAACATTATCCGTTATTCTACAAGTTATTTCGTTTAAAACGACTGGAAAAAGAATATTTAAAATGAGTCCGATCCATCACCATTTTGAGTTGATTGGCTGGTCTGAATGGAGAGTTGTAACGACATTCTGGGCAGTAGGGATTGTATTTGCAAGTATTGCAATATTTATTGAGGTGGTTTTATGAGTCGCACATTAACCCCATTTCCATATGAAAAAGTACTCGTCTTAGGATTAGCCAAAAGCGGTACAGCAACCGCGAATCTATTGTTAAAAAATGGCATCCATACGATTGTAAATGATTTTAAAACTGAAGAAACAGATCCAGTCGTTGTAGAGTTACGAGCGAAGGGTGCTGAGGTAATCGTCGGTTCCCATCCATTATCTGTTTTAGAGAATATTGATTTAATCGTAAAAAATCCGGGTATTCCATACGAAAATGTTTTAATAAAAGAAGCAATCAAACGTGATATACCTATTATTACAGAAGTAGAACTAGCAGGTCGCTTAGCTGCACCGAATCCGATTATTGGTGTAACAGGCTCAAACGGAAAAACGACTACAACAACTTTAATTGATGCGATGTTAACAGCGAGCAATAAAAAGGTAAAGTTAGCAGGTAATATAGGATTCGTTGCGTCAGAAATGGCTGAAACATTAGATGAAGAAGAACCATTATTATTAGAACTATCATCGTTTCAATTAATGGGTATTGATACGTTTAAACCGCATATTGCTGTAATGTTAAACTTGTTTGAAGCCCATCTAGATTATCATGGTGATGTGTTATCTTATGAACGTGCGAAGTTTAATATGGTAAAAAACCAGACGGAAAATGATTATTTTATATATAATGCAGATGATGCACGTGTTGTATCATATATAAACAATATGAAAGCAATATGTATTCCTTTTTCAGTGAATAAAGTAGTTGAAAATGGCGCATATGTGAAAGACGAAGCGTTATATTTTAAACAGGAAAAAATTATTGATATAGAAGAAATTGTATTAGTTGGATCCCATAATATCTCTAATATTTTAGCTGCAATTGTAGCTAGTAAATTAAGTGGTGCAACGAATGAAGGTATTATACAAACATTGACGACATTTTCTGGAGTAGAACATCGTTTACAATTCGTTGGAAAAATACAAGACAGGCTATTTTACAATGATTCAAAGGCAACGAATAAACTGGCTACGGAAATGGCATTACAATCTTTTCAACGACCGACTATTTTATTAGCAGGTGGATTAGATCGTGGGGATGATTATGATGATCTAATTCCTTTTTTAGCAAATGTAAAAGGGGTCGTTTTATTCGGAGAAACAAAATTAAAATTAAAAGAAATGGCCGAAAAAGCAAATATTGAACACATTGCAATTGTTGAAAATGTAAAAGAAGCTGTACCTGTAGCATTTTCGATGTCAAACGAAAAAGATGTTATTTTATTATCACCAGCTTGTGCAAGTTGGGATCAATATAAAACGTTTGAAGAAAGAGGGAATATGTTCGTCCAAGCTGTGCATACATTAGCATAGGAGGATGAATCATATTTCCCATTGCATCCTCCTATCTAATTGTTTAGAAGGAGGATTTTTTTATGCGTCATTTTCCGCTTTTTCAAAGACAATATTCACATTATATGCATATTTTATGTTTAACTTTGTTATTAGTTACAATTGGGATATTCATGGTTTATAGCGCTTCATATGTATGGGCGAATTATATGTATGGAGATCCTTTTTATTTTGTTAAACGGCAAATATTTTTTTTAATGCTCGGATTCATTGGGTTATTGTTTGTATCGAAAATACATTATCAATATTGGCGTCAGCATGTATATGTTCTTTTTATCGTTTCATTTATTCTTCTATTTATTGTCCTCGTGCCAGGTATTGGAATGGTACGTGGTGGGGCAAGAAGTTGGATTGGTGTCGGGATATTTAGTATTCAACCAGCCGAGTTTATTAAACTAGCATTAATTATATTGCTCGCCCATTATTATGCCATTCGAAAAAAACAACGCCATCTTTCTTTCAAACATTTTTTACAACCACTAATCATTGTTCTCCTTATTTTTATGATAATTATGTTACAACCAGACTTTGGTACTGGGCTAGTTATTGTATTGACATCATTATGTGTGATGTTTATTACAGGATTAAGACTCACTTATTATGTAATTTTCTCCATTTTTGGTATGGTAGGATTAATTGGATTGATTATTTCTGCGCCGTATAGACTCAAAAGGATTACGTCATTTCTAAATCCATGGGAAGATCCGCTCGGTGATGGTTTCCAAATTATTCAATCTTTATATGCGATTGGACCTGGACAACTAGTTGGTGTAGGATATTTAAAGAGTGTTCAAAAATATTTTTATTTACCGGAACCGCAAACTGATTTTATTTTTGCGATTATCGCTGAAGAATTCGGTTTGATTGGTGCGACGGTTGTCATTGTACTATTTTTCTTATTATTTCGTGAAGGAATGATAGTTGCTTTAAAAACGCGTGATGACTTTGCACGTTACGTAGTTTTCGGGATTATGGCAATGGTCGCCATTCAAGTTATGATCAATATTTGTGTCGTTATTGGTTTACTTCCAGTGACAGGTATTACATTGCCTTTTTTAAGTTATGGAGGTTCTTCCTTAATGATGACATTAATCTCTATTGGAATTGTGTTAAATATAAGTTATAATATTTCATACTAATTTAATACTTATTTAATGCATATTTAATGAATGTAGTATATGTTTATCGCTAAAATATGTTATAATTTTATATTATAGGTAAATATTTGTATGTATGGATGAATTTAAGGTAAAGGAAGTAAATAAATGAATGAAATGGAAGATAAAACGGAAGAGAAAAAGGTAATTTCCATAGAAGATAGAATACCAAAGTTAAAAGAAGAACGAAAGAAAAAAGCGAATCGTCGTTTAATTTTTTATTTAACTATCTTTTTCATTTTAATCGCTTGTGTCGTTTATTTACAGTCACCTTATAGTAATGTAAAGGAAATCACTGTTACTGGAAATGATGTCGTCCCCATTGAGGAAATAAAAGAACTAAGTGGTATCGATGATGAGACGAACATTTGGATGTTACAAAAGCGTATAGCAAAAAAAGATATTGAAGGACATCCATTGATTGAATCAATGACAATAAAGCGTAGTTTACCACAAACAGTTAAAATAACTGTGACAGAATTTAATATTATAGGGTATACAGAAGAAAAAGGGAAATATTATCCTGTTTTAGTGGATGGTTCTGTATTAAAGGATTATCCGATGTCATATAGAGGTGATCGTCCTTTTATTTTAAATTTTGATGAACAAGCATACATGGAAATGATTGCAACACAATTAAATGAGTTACCTGAGCATGTTTTACGGTTAATTTCCGAAGTTTCTTGGGAACCGACGAAAAACAATAAAAATAAAATTTTGTTATATATGAATGACGGATTTATTGTAGATGCCACATTACGTGATTTCTCCGATAAAATGAAAAATTATCCGTCGATAATTGCACAATTAGATCCGAAAGAAAAAGGGATCGTGCATATGGGTGTTGGAATATATTTCGAAAAAATAAAGAAGAAATAATTGGTTGACTTTGGAGGTGCCTTGTAAATGAGTAATGGAGAAATTTTAGTAAGTTTAGATATTGGAACATCAGAAATAAAAGTCATTATTGGAGAAGTATTAAATGGCTCCATTAATATTATCGGAGTAGGTACAGCTAAATCAGAAGGTATGCGAAAAGGTGCAATCGTCGATATTGATAAAACTGTACAATCAATCAAAAATGCGATTGGCCAAGCAGAACATATGGTAGACATGAAAATTGAACAGGTGATTGTTTCTGTCAATGGAAACCATGTACAACTACATCCGTGTCATGGTGTCGTAGCTGTTCAAAGTGAAGACCGTGAAATTACAAATGAAGATGTAGAAAGAGTATTAGATGGTGCTCAAGTAATGTCTTTACCACCTGAACGAGAAATCATCGACATTATTCCGAAGCAGTTTATTGTAGATGGATTAGATGAAATAAGTGATCCTAGAGGGATGATTGGTGTCCGCTTAGAAATGGAAGGGACAATTATTACTTGTTCTAAAACAGTTTTACATAATGTTTTACGCTGTGTAGAGCGTGCTGGATTACATATTGCTGATATATGTTTACAGCCAATTGCTGCCGGTTCTGTTGCACTTTCAAGTGACGAGAAAAATCTAGGTGTCGCTTTAATTGATATTGGTGGTGGCTGTACAACTGTTTCTATTTTTGAAAATGATCATTTAAAAGCTACTTCTATCATTCCTCTAGGAGGAAACAATATTACGAAAGATATCTCGATTGGACTACGTACAACGACAGAAGAAGCGGAAGAAATTAAGTTGACATATGGACATGCATATTATGCAACAGCTTCAGAGGAAGAAACTTTTCAAGCGACAATTATCGGAAGTGATCAAAAAGAAACATATAATCAATTGTTCATTTCTGATATGATAGAAGCAAGATTAGAAGAAATTTTTGAATTAGTGAACCAAGAAATTAGAAGATTAGGTTTTTATGATATCCGAGGTGGGTATGTATTAACTGGAGGAACGATGAAGATGCAGGGAGCATTAGAGCTTGCACAGGAAGTATTTAATGCAAATGCTCGTATTGCAATTCCTAATTATATCGGTGTTCGTGAACCGCAATTTACCGTTGGAGTTGGAACATTACAATTTTCATATTATAATGCGAAAATTCAAGGGAAAAACTTATCATCTGGTTTAACGGTAGATGCACCGGCACAACAATCGGCTCCAAAGCCAAAACGAAAAGTACAACAGAAGAGTGAACCAAAAAGTGATGAACCGAAAGAATCAAAAGTGGCTAATTTCTTTAAATCATTCTTTGAATAATAAGTGAAACTGTAAATAGTGTATTTAATACTGGTGAATTCACAATAGGAGGACGAAACATGTTAGAATTTGATACGAATATGGACCAACTAGCGACAATTAAAGTAATCGGAGTCGGGGGCGGTGGAAACAACGCTGTTAACCGAATGATTGATCATGGAGTAGAAGGTGTAGAATTTATCGCTGTAAACACTGATGCACAAGCGTTAAATTTATCTAAAGCTGAAATTAAATTACAAATTGGCGATAAATTAACTAGAGGATTAGGAGCAGGAGCGAATCCAGAAATTGGAAAGAAAGCTGCTGAAGAAAGCCGTGAACAAATCGAAGAAGTTTTACAAGGTGCAGATATGGTTTTCGTAACTGCAGGTAAAGGTGGAGGAACAGGAACAGGTGCAGCGCCCGTTATTGCACAAATCGCAAAAGATTTAGGGGCATTAACAGTAGGGGTTGTAACTCGTCCATTCTCGTTTGAAGGTATTCGTCGTAGAAAACAAGCGAATACAGGAATTGAATCATTAAAAAATAGCGTAGATACTTTAATCGTTATTCCAAATGATCGCTTATTAGAAATTGTTGATAAAAATACGCCAATGTTAGAAGCGTTTAGAGAAGCAGATAACGTCCTACGTCAAGGTGTACAAGGTATTTCAGATTTAATTGCAAAACCAGGATTAATTAACGTTGACTTTGCGGATGTGAAAACGATTATGTTTGATAAAGGGTCAGCATTGATGGGAATTGGTGTTGCAACAGGTGAAAACCGTGCTGTAGAGGCGGCGAAGAAAGCTATTTCTTCTCCTTTATTAGAGACTTCTATTGACGGTGCGCAAGGAATTTTAATGAATATTTCTGGTGGACCATCATTAAGTTTATTTGAAGTTCAAGAGGCTGCGGATTTAGTAACATATGCTGCTGATGAAGAAGTAAATGTTATCTTTGGTAATGTTATCAATGAAAATTTAAAAGAAGAAGTTGTTGTAACAGTCATTGCTACCGGTTTTGATGAGTCGAAGCTTGAGCCAAAGCAAGGTGGACAAAGACAGGTTCCACAACAAAAACAGCCAGCTCAACCAACTCAAGAAATGGAAAAACAACAACGTCCACAAGAAAAACAGGTAGAAGATTCGTTCCAACATGATGAAGACACATTAGATATTCCGACGTTCTTAAGAAATAGAAATAAACGTTAAGTTGTTCGCAAACACTTTTCAAAGTATATTACTTTGAAAAGTGTTTTTTTATGTAGAATTATTTTTGATCATACATTCCATTAATACATTTTGTTTTAAATGAATCAAAAGAGAAAAAGCGAATCCATTCCTCTAAAAAAACGTATTATAGTGTTATAAAATGCTAGAACCCACATATTATTTTATTCTTTCTCTCACTAAATTTTAAAATGTATGCACTTAATCTTCCTTTATTTTCACATGAAAAAATCGTATATTTTGTCGTGAAAATGACTTGAACATATGTGAAATTATGACAATTTCTGAATCATTCTTGTTTTATAATACATGCTACAACATCATTACAAAAAGGGGGATGTTATGGAGGTTATTTATATCGATGTACTGTTACTGTTGAACCTTTGTTTTAATGGTGTGTTACTTTATGTCACAGGAAAATTAGCCAAACAAAAAATATTGATTAAAAAGTGGTTATTAGCAACAGTGATTGCAACATGTTATTTCATGTTTGATTTTTTCATAGTTTCATCTATTTCCTCATTACTTCTTAATATCGTAATTGCCTTCGTAATCAATTATATAATGTTTGGTAAAATATATTTATGGAAACATGTTGGCTTATTTTACTTTTTAACCTTCATTTTAGGTGGAATGATTTTAGCAATTCATCAGTTCATTCCACAGTCTGGGAAACTCCAAACATACTTTTTATTCGTTCAAAATATTTCAGGATCGACAACAAGTGTCACCGTTTTAACAATTGGACTTATTATTTTTATTTTATTCGTTCGTTGGCAAATGCATGCACATATTCGGACAACTTTTTTTCAAACATTTATGTATGATATTGCGATTCAAATGATAGGAAGTACAAATACAACTAGAGGTTTTTTAGATAGTGGTAATCAATTATTAGATCCATTAACAAATAAACCAGTCATTATTGTGGAAGAGGCATTTTTACAATCTTATTTTAACCCGGAAGAATGGGATTTATTTAAACATGCATGTATGGTTCATGATTTAACACTATTACCGAATGATATTCGAAAAAGCGTACAAATTGTTCCATTCCAAGGTGTACAAGGTGTACAAGATATGTTGTACACGATACAGCCGAAAAATATAACTATTTATAATAAGAGTGAAAAATATGAGACAGATCACGTATTAATTGGGGTTCAGTTTGGTACATTATCAAATGAACATGGATATCAATGTTTACTACATCCAGATTTATTGCATATTCACGTAGTACAAGCAGCTTAAATTGTAGAGGGGGAAAATATTTAATGTGGAAATTTAAATTGCGAGTTTGGATGAATCGGTTGTTACGTCTTTTCCGATTAAAAAAAGACGAAATTTATTATATTGGTAGTAAAACGGTATTACCTTCTCCATTAGAAAAAATGGAAGAAAAACGATTACTGGAACGCTTACAAGAAGATGATCAAGTTGCTAGAGCAACATTAATTGAACATAATTTACGATTGGTCGTTTATATTGCCCGAAAATTTGAAAATACGAATGTGCATATGGAAGATTTAATAAGTATTGGTTCGATCGGTTTGATTAAAGCAGTAAATACATTTGATCCAACGAAAAAAATTAAACTAGCGACTTATGCTTCCAGATGTATTGAAAATGAAATATTAATGTTTTTACGAAAAAATAACCGAATTAAAACAGAAGTATCTTTCGATGAGCCATTAAATACAGATTGGGATGGAAATGAATTATTGTTGTCCGATATTTTAGGGACGGAGGAAGATATTATTACAAAAGATTTAGAGTTAAAAGTGGATAAACAATTATTAAAAAATGCACTAAAAACATTGAATGATCGTGAAAAACAAATTATGGAATTACGTTTTGGTTTAATTGGAAAAGAAGAAAAAACCCAAAAAGATGTGGCAGATATGTTAGGAATTTCCCAGTCCTATATATCACGATTAGAGAAGAAAATAATAAGACGATTACAAAAAGAAATCGAAAAAATGGTATAAACTGGTATGCTGTCATTGTAAAAAAATTGCATATTCCCCTCTCGTTCAGGAAACACTTACGTTGAGTATGATTGTCGAGAGGGGTAGAAAGTATGATGAAGCATAAAGTAGAAATTTGTGGTGTCGATACATCCAAACTCCCAGTATTAAAAAACGAGGAAATGAAAAAATTATTTCAGCAAATTGAACGAGGTGAAGACGTACTAGAAGCACGTGAAACATTAGTAAATGGCAATTTACGACTCGTTTTAAGTATTATTAAACGTTTTACATATCGTGGTGAAAATGCGGACGATTTATTTCAAGTAGGTTGTATTGGGTTAATGAAATCGATTGACAATTTTGATTTAAAACATAATGTTCGTTTTTCAACGTATGCTGTACCGATGATCATTGGAGAGATTAAACGATATTTACGTGATAATTATGCTATCCGTGTATCAAGATCGTTACGTGATACTGCATATAAAGCTCTACAAATAAGAGAACAACTGATGAATAAACATGAAAAAGAACCAAGTCCATATGAAATAGCGAAAGAAATGGGCGTACCATATGAAGATGTTGTATTTGCAATCGATGCTGTACAAGAACCCGTATCATTATTTGAGCCAATTTATAATGAAGGTGGAGATCCTATATTGATGATGGATCAAATTAGTGATGATAAAATTAACGATGAAGAATGGGATGATCATCTTTCAATTAAAGAAGGGATGCATCGATTAACAGATCGAGAAAAGATGATTATTGAAGAACGGTTTTTCCGCGGAAAAACACAAATGGAAGTGGCGGAAGAGATCGGAATTTCCCAAGCACAAATATCACGACTTGAAAAAACAGCAATTAAGCAAATTCGAAGTGATATGTTTTAATATTGTCCATCACATACAAAGCTGTTTTCAATCATACAAATAAGACAAGAACTTTTTATATAAAAGTTTTTGTCTTTTTTTATATTCTAGGAGGGATTACTTTGTTATTATCAGAAATTCAGATGAAAGAAGTTGTCGTTTTGGAAAGTGGAAAACGATTAGGATATATTCAAGATATTGAAATAGCGGAAAATAGTGGTGCCATTCAATCATTTATTATTTCTGATCGTCAATTAAGAGGTGCATTTTTTCAAAAACAAGAAGAAAGAAAAGTTATGTGGGATCAAATTGTAACGATCGGTGCGGATATCATTTTAGTAAAAGAAGAAAAAAAGGAGAAAGAAAATAGTGATTAAATGAACTATTTTTAAAATATGATAAAATAAAAGCAATATCACTATTAAATAGGAGAGTATGAATCAATGGATGTTGCAAACAATGTGAAACAAATAGAAGAGGAAATTGTACGTGCATGTGAGAAAGTACAGCGGAATCGTAATGAAATTACCATAATTGGAGTAACAAAATATGTTACAATAGAACGAACAGAACAATTACTTGCAACAGGCTATAAAGATGTTGGCGAAAATCGTGCTGAAGAAATGTTGCATAAATATGGCGCTATTGGTGAACGAGCAAAGTGGCATTTTATCGGTACATTACAGTCGAGAAAAGTAAAAGATATTGTCGATAAAGTAACAGCAATTCATTCACTAGATCGATTATCTGTTGCGAAACAAATTAATAGTCGTTCCAATAATCCAATTGATTGTTTCGTACAGGTAAATGTGAGTGGGGAGGAATCTAAACACGGTTTAGAACCTGAAGAGGTTATTCCATTTATAGAATCATTACAGCAATTTGAAAAAGTACATGTTGTTGGTTTAATGACGATGGCGCCACATATTCAAGATAAGGAAGAAATTAGACAAGTATTCCGTCGTTTACGTCAGTTGCGTGATGAAGTGAGTGAAAAGAAATATATTAATGCTCCATGTACACAATTATCGATGGGAATGAGTAATGATTTTCAAATTGCAATTGAAGAGGGTGCAACACATATTCGATTAGGAACGAGTTTAGTCGGTTCATAAAGCGAGGTGGTAAAAATGAGTTTTAAAGAAAAATTAAAAAATTTCTTTAATACAGAGGATGAATACGAGTATATTGAAGAATATGAAGAAGAAACAACGCCGGTAAAGCAAGAACAAAAAATGGCAACACCAAAACAAAGGACGACAGATAGTAATGTTGTTAATTTATCAGCTATTCATCAAGCGAATTCAAAAGTAATGTTATGTGAACCGAAAACATATAACGAAGTACAAGAAATTGCCGATCATTTATTAAATAAACGCTCTGTCGTTATTAATTTACAACGAGTAGACCAAAGACAGGCGAAGCGAATTGTCGACTTTTTAAGTGGAACTGTATATGCTATAAAAGGAGATATTCAAAAGCTAGGTGTCGCAACATTTTTATGTACACCTGATAATGTGGAGGTAACAGGTGTTATCACAAATTTAGAATATATGGAAGACGAATTTGAAAAGGAATGGTAATAATCTATGATGCAATTAGCGTATTATATTAATTTAGGAATTACACTCTATACGTATGTTCTCATTATTTACATTTTAATGTCTTGGTTTCCAGGGGCAAGAGATACGGCATTTGGTGAGTTTGTAGGGAGAGTTTGTGAACCATACTTAGAACAGTTTAGAAAATTTATTCCACCATTAGGGATGATCGATATTTCCCCAATTGCAGCACTTTTTACATTACAACTTGCCAAAATTGGTGTTATTGAGATTTTCCGTATGTTAGGATAATCTAATGTCGATTTACCAGCATTTCCGAAAACATGAACACCAATTTGTGGACCAAGTATTATCTTGGAAAGAACAAGTAGAACGTACGTATACTTCGTATATAACAGATTTCCTAGATCCACGGGAGCGAAAAATAATTGCAAATTTAATTGGCTCCTCTAATGAGGATGTTCAATACGCATTTTTTGGTGGAGCGGATCATACGGAGCGGCAACGAGCAATTATCGCACCATTTTATGAATCAATTGAGGAAGATAATTTTAAACTCGTTTTACTAGAAGCGAGTTTTCCAAAGAAATTTGTTACGATTCAACATCGTGATATATTAGGAACATTTATTTCGGAAGGATTAGACCGAAAGAAAATCGGAGATATTTTTGTTCGTGATGATGCGTTTCAAATTGTCACGACGGAAGAACTAGCATCCTTTATTATGCTAAATATCGATAAAATAAAAAACGCTTCGGTACAATTAAAGGAAGTACCTAGGAATACCATATTTCCAAGTGATGATGAATGGATGGAACAGACGTCTACCGTATCTTCTCTTAGATTAGATGTTTTAATAAAAGAAATGTACAATATGTCACGAAAAGACGCCTCTTTACTCATTCAAGGAGAACGGGTGAAAGTAAACTTCACTGTAGTGAATGATCCGGCATTTTTAGTAGAGGTAGATGATTTACTATCTGTTCGTGGTCATGGTCGAGGCAAAATTATTTCCATCGATGGTGTAACAAGGAAAGAAAAGGTCCGGATAACGACAGCAAAATTAAAAATGTAAGAAAAATGCTTTATTATATTGAAAAATAGATTATAATAGACAAATAAGATGTTTGTTGAAATTTCAGGAGGTGTATGATTGGTGTTAACGCCGTTAGATATTCATAACAAAGAATTTTCCAAAGGTTTCATGGGATTTAATGAAGATGATGTAAATGAATTTTTAGATCAAATAATAAAAGATTATGAAATGACGATACGTGAAAAAAATGAATTACAAGAAAGAGTAGCTGAGTTAGAAGATAAAGTTGCTCATTTCAAGAGTATTGAAGAAACATTAAACCAATCAATCGTTATTGCGCAAGAAACTGCAGAAGAATTAAAAGATAACGCAAGAAAAGAAAGTAAATTAATTATTAAAGAGGCAGAAAAAAATGCAGATCGTATTTTGAACGAGGCATTAAGTGAGTCACGTCAAATTGCGATGGAAACAAATGAATTAAAAAAACATGCAAAAGTGTTCCGTACTCGTTTGAAAATGCTAATTGAAGCACAGTTAGAAATGGTTAACAATGATGATTGGGAAGAGTTTTTAAAGCTTGCAGAAGAAGATACTGAGATCTCTGTAAAGTAATTCATTGTAGAAATAGTTTTTATTGTATAAAAATTAAAAAAATATGCTATAATGATGTCAATTGAACAAAATAATAAATACATTGATAGAAAAAGTATAGAAGATAAAACTGCTCTAAGCGAGTTAGGGATGGTGGAAGCCTAATACAGTTTCTTTTATAACATCATTCTTGAGTAGCCGTTTGAAATAATAGTAGGATAGGCCGGGTAATTCACGTTATGAATTGTTCAAGTGAATGTGTGAGAAAAGGACACATTTATAAGGGTGGTACCGCGAGATTCCTCGTCCCTTTAGGGATTTGAGGTTTTTTTGTTTTTTATAAGTAAATAATTTGTTTATATAGGAGGATTTATATACAAATGGAATATAAAGAAACATTATTAATGCCGAAAACAAAATTTCCGATGCGTGGAAATTTACCAAACAAAGAACCAATCCGTCGTGAAGGATGGGAAGAAAATAATGTATATGAACAATCATTAGAAAGAACGAAAGGTAGACCATTATTCGTTTTACATGATGGACCACCATATGCGAATGGGGATCTTCATATTGGACACGCGTTAAATAAAGTATTAAAAGACTTTATTACTCGTTATAAATCGATGAATGGATTTCATGCTCCATACATTCCTGGTTGGGATACACATGGATTACCAATTGAGACTGCATTAACGAAACAAAAGAAAATCGACCGTAAAAAAATGTCGATTGCTGAATTTCGTCAAATGTGTGCAGATTATGCGATGGAACAAATTAACAATCAACGTAACCAGTTTAAACAACTAGGAGTCCGTGGGGATTGGGATAATCCGTATATTACGTTAACGAAAGATTATGAAGCAGCACAAATTAAAGTGTTCGGTGAAATGGCGAAAAAAGGATATATTTACAAAGGATTAAAACCTGTATATTGGTCGCCATCCTCTGAATCAGCGTTAGCAGAAGCAGAGATTGAATATCAAGATAAACGTTCTCCTTCTATTTACGTTAGCTATGATGTAAAAGATGGTAAAGGTGTGTTAGAAGAAGGTACGAAAATTATCATTTGGACGACGACTCCTTGGACAATTCCAGCGAGTTTAGGAATTAGCTTACACCCTCATCTAGAGTATGTTGTCGTCGAAGCGGATGGAGAAAAATATGTTGTTGCCCATGATTTATTAGATCCACTTGAAGAAGAGTTAAAATGGGAAAATGTTAAAGTGGAAAAAACATTTATGGGACGTCAAGCAGATCGTATTGTTGCGCAACATCCATTCTATGATCGTGACGTACTTGTTATGTTAGGAACTCACGTAACGACAGAAGCAGGAACTGGTTGTGTTCATACGGCTCCTGGACATGGGGAAGATGACTTCTACGTAGCAAAGGAATACGGTATTGATGCATTATGTCCTGTGGATGAATTAGGATATTTTACGGATGAAGCACCTGGTTTTGAAGGGTTATTTTATGATGATGGAAACAAAGTTGTTACTGAAAAATTAGAAGAAGTTGGCGCACTTTTATTAATGAAATTCATTACCCACTCATACCCACATGATTGGCGTACGAAAAAGCCGACAATTTTCCGTGCTACTTCACAATGGTTTGCATCGATTAAAGATTTCCGTCATAATATTTTAGATGAAATTAAAGAAGTAGAATGGTTGCCACATTGGGGAGAAACGCGTCTTTATAATATGGTTCGTGATCGTGAAGATTGGTGTATTTCACGTCAACGTACATGGGGAGTTCCAATTCCAGTATTTTACGGAGAAGATGGAGAACCGATTATTACAGACGAAACGATTACAAATGTATCGAAATTATTTGCTGAACATGGTTCAAATATTTGGTTTGAATGGGATGCAAAAGATTTATTACCTGAAGGATTCACATCTGAACATAGTCCGAATGGCGTGTTTACGAAAGAATCAGACATTATGGACGTTTGGTTTGATTCAGGTTCATCTCATGAAGCAGTATTATTACATCGTGAAGACCATGTTCGACCGGCAGATATTTATTTAGAAGGTAGTGACCAATATCGTGGTTGGTTCAACTCTTCTTTATCAACTGCAGTAGCAATTACAGGTAAAGCTCCTTATAAAAATGTTATAAGCCATGGTTTCGTTTTAGATGGTGATGGCCGTAAAATGAGTAAATCATTAGGAAATGTAATTTTACCTGGAAATGTTCAAAAACAACTAGGAGCAGATATTTTACGTTTATGGGTATCATCTGTTGACTACCAAGCAGATGTCCGTATTTCTCAAGATATTTTAAAACAAGTATCTGAAAACTATCGTAAAATTAGAAATACATTCCGTTTCATGTTAGCGAATTTAGCAGACTTTGATCCAAAACAACATACAGTTGCTGAGAAAGATCTAGAGGAAGTAGATCGTTACATGTTATATCGTTTACAACAGTTAGTGAGAAACGTAAAAGAAAGTTACGATAAATATGATTTTCAAAATGTATCACAAGCAATCCATAATTATATTACGATTGACTTAAGTGCGTTTTATTTAGACTTTGCAAAGGATATCTTATATATCGAAGCAGCGGACCACCCACGTCGTCGTAGTATCCAAACTGTTTATTATGAAACATTAGTTTCTATCGTGCAGTTACTGACACCAATTATTCCACATACGACAGAAGAAATATGGGAGCATATCAATGGTGTAGAAGCAGAATATGTTCAATTAACAGATATGCCAGAAGCACGTGAAGTATTAGGATTCAAAGAAGAAGACATTGCGAAATGGGATCAATTCTTGAAAATTCGTACAGATGTGTTAAAAGCATTGGAAGAAGCGCGTAATGAGAAAGTGATTGGTAAGCCATTAGAAGCAAAAATTACTATTGCTGCAAAAGATGAGGAAACGAAGGCTGTTTTAGAATCTATTCCTCATATTCATCAGTTATTAATCGTATCTGAAGCGGTAATTGGTGAAAAGCATGAAAATGCGAAAGAATACCAGTGTGTCTACGTATGTGTTGAAAAACATGAAGGTGAAAAATGTGACAGATGCTGGGTGCATGCTCATACTGTAGGACAAAATGAAAAACACCCTACATTATGTGACCGTTGTGCAGAAGTGGTGGAAGAAAATTATAGCCATTTAGTGCAGTAATAAAACAATATGGACATAGCAGGTGACTGAAAAATGTTACCTGCTATTTTTATATAAATTTTTGTTAAAGAGTATTGGTGCTCCAGTATAAAGTCATTCCATATTACATGTTAAAGCCATTCATACAAAATAGAGTGTTTCACCAGTGACACGATAGATTCTTTTCTCTGTGTGACTTGAGCAATGTAAAAGAAATACGAAAAAATATAAAAGGAAAACGGTCTCCATCTATTCCGTGTACACTCGAGTACTCAATTCTACAACAGCACACCGATTAAAATAGCATACAATGCCTTTATATTATAAATTTTTTAAAAAAATTGATATTTCACTAGGTGAATGACATACTATTTTTAACGAACCGTGTTATACTTTAATATGGATAAAAACGATTGTATATGTTTACATAGCAGGAGGATAAAAAATGACCCGTTATTATATCATAGCATTATTTATGATCATGATAGACCAGTGGACGAAATGGCTAATCGTACAAAAAATGGATTTGCATGAAAGTATCCCAGTGATTGATCAACTATTTTATATAACATCTCATCGTAATGAAGGTGCAGCATGGGGTATATTGCAAGGACAAATGATTTTCTTCTATATTATTACAATTGTCGTAATTGTTGGTATCATATACTATATGCAAAAATATGCAAAAGAAAGTGTCTTATTAGCAATTTCATTAAGTGTTATTTTAGGAGGAGCTATCGGTAACTTCATCGATCGATTATTTAGAAAAGAAGTAGTAGACTTTTTAGACGTGATGATATTTTCTTATGATTTTCCAATATTTAATGTAGCGGATAGTTGTTTAACAATCGGTGTTATATTATTTTTCATTGCAACATTTATGGATGAAAAAAGGAAAGGAAAAAGAGCATGATAAAGCAAATTATTGTTGAACCCGAAGAAGTGAATCAGCGAATGGATAAACTACTCGTAATGAAAACAGATTATTCTAGACAACAAATCCAATCATATATTAAAAATGGTTCCATTCTAGTAAATGGACAAGTAGCTAAACCGAATTATAAATGTAAAGAAGCAGATACTATTACATTACATATTCAAGAAGAAGCAGTAAAGGAAAAACCTATTGAAGCAGAAAATATCCCACTTGATATTGTATATGAAGATAATGCATTACTCGTCGTGAATAAACCACGAGGAATGCTCGTACATCCGACACATCATGTTCGTACTGGTACATTAGTAAATGCAGTAAAATATCATTGTAAAACATTATCAGATGTTGGTGGGGAAGAACGTGAAGGGATTGTACATCGTTTAGACCAAGATACAAGCGGTGTAATTATTATTGCAAAAAACAACGATGTACATGCCCATTTAAAAGAACAATTTCAAGCTCGTACAGTTACTCGTATTTATGAAGCAATTGTTTATGGGGTGGTGCCACATGATCAAGGTGTCGTTCGAGCACCGATTGGAAGAAATCCAAAAAATCGGTTAGAAATGGCAGTCGTAGAAGGTGGAAAAGAATCAGAAACAAAATTTCGTGTATTAGAAAGATTTCAGCAATATACGCATGTAGAATGTGAACTTATTACAGGTCGAACACACCAAATAAGGGTGCATATGAAATATATGAATCATCCGATTATCGGAGATGAAGTGTATACGAAAAAGAAATCTCCTTATATTAAAGGACAAGCATTATTTGCGAAGAAAGTAAGTTTTGTTCATCCTGTATTAAAGGAACAAATAACAGTAGAAGTCGAACAACCGTCATATTTTAAAAGCGTCATTGAAAAGTTACAAAACATTACTTGACTTTTATGATGGATTTTGAAATAATAAAGACAACTTAAATAAGA
>DXHX01000004.1 GCA_019113205.1 Candidatus Pseudogracilibacillus intestinigallinarum
GAGATTTTAAGATGTATACTGTATGTATCATAAAAAAGGTGGGGTACATATGGAAGAACAATTATTATTCGATCAGATGAAGTTAATTCGCAAAATGACATTACATGAATTCAAACATGTAACGGAAGAACAAGCAGATGTTATTCCAGAAGGATTTCGAAATAATATACGCTGGAATTTAGGGCACATTTATGTCGTTCAACATGCATTATTGCAACATTATGGTGGAATTGAATTAGAAATGGATGAGCGGTTTCAACAATATTTTTCCCCAAACACTTCGCCGGATGATTGGGAAGGTACACCTCCATCACTAGATGAAATAAAAGAAAAATTAGAAAAACAAGTAGAAGAAATAGAGGTAGCATTAAAAGGGAAATTAGGTGACACAGCAAAAGAACCATTTTTACGACAAAATAATGTTGGGCAAATTTTTTCATTTACATTTTATCATGAAGGATTACATGTGACTGCGGTAAAAGATTATAAACGAATTTTGTCGGTTCAATAAAAAAACTTGAAAAATGATGATAAATAACTAGGTGGGGTAAAGTTATATAGGAAAATAGTGTTTATGTAAGTTTTTTATGTAAATGAAAAATATGGAAAGAGAGTTCCATTAAATGCCAATTCTAAGCTATTTATTAAACTGAAAACACGTATATGAATAATATACAAATAAAATAAAATTGTTAAAAAACAATCATGGAAATACGACTGATTATAAGTAGAAAGTCGTATGAAAACGATTGTTTTTTTTATGCATATTTTAAAAAATGTTTTAGAAATTTTCATGACGGTTATATGTCCTCTAACTGGCATTTGAAATAAGTGCTAGGAAAAGAGAAAAAAGAGAGGATGTATAAGATGGTAGATGAATTGAAGTATACGTGGGATAACATGATTAGTAGTATCGTCATGGAATTACCTAACGTCATTAAAGCAATTTTGTTATTGTTACTTGCATGGGTGATTGCAATTATTGCTCGGAATGTATTCAATAAATTATTAGTAAAAGTAGGATTTGGTAGAGCATTAAGTAAAACGCCATTTGTTGCTGATGAGAAAAGCGGAAATGAATTACTAGAAAATATCGGAAAACTCGTTTATTTCTTAGTGTTTATTCTGTTTTTACCGACGGTGTTTGGTGTATTAAATATGACAGAGGTTGCAGCACCAATCTCAAATATGATGGATAAATTTTTATACTTTATTCCAAATATTATTGCAGCTGCGGTCATTATTTTAATTGGTGTATTCGTAGCGAAATTAGTGAAGCAGCTATTTGAACAGTTTTTCACGACATTGAATATTGATAAATGGGTAAACAAAGTTTTACCAAATAAAGGGGAAACAGAGGAAGCACAAGCGACATTATCTTCTGTTATTTCGAATATTATTTTTATCGTTATTTTAATTCCGTTTATTACAATTGGGTTGGAAGCGTTAAATATTCAAACGATTTCTCGTCCGATTGAATCTGTCTTAAACAATGTACTAGCAATGATTCCTGGAATCTTCGTAGCGATTATTTTAATCGTTGTCGGATTTTACATCGGAAAATTTGTCGGTAGTTTATTAACGAACTTACTGCGTGGAGCAAACATTAATAAAGTGTTTGATTCATTAGGTATTTCAAATAAAGTAGATGGTAAAGGATTCGACATTGCAAACTTTGTCGGTAAACTTGTTCAATTTGTGATTGTATTATTCTTTATGGTTGAGGCTTTCCAAGTGATTAACTTGAAAGTGTTAAATACAATTGGATTTGCGATTATTACGTACTTACCATTCTTACTAAGTGCGATCATCATTTTAGGAGTAGGATTATTATTAGCGAATATTGTTGGTAATTGGGTACAAAAAAATACGAACAATGCCATTTCTGCTCTATTAATTAAAGGTGTTATCATTACATTTGCAGTATTTATGACGTTAGACCAATTGCACTTTGCAACGAGCATTGTGAATATTGCTTTCATGATTATTTTAGGTGGATTTATGATTGCCTTTGCAATTTCATTCGGTATTGGCGGACGTGAATTTGCGAAAAGACAATTAGAAAAATTAGACCAAAAAATGAATGACCCGAAATAAAAAGAATATGTAACATAGGCTCATAAAACGAAAGGAGTTTCAGTAAAGGTAATTCTTTACGGAAGCTCCTTTTTGCTTCGTCATGTTCTTTGCGGTAAGCGATGCATATATTTTTTATAATAATAGGTTAAAAACGAATACAGATTTATAGGCAAAAAAACGGCATCTTCCATTTGGAGAAAATGCTTCCATAACTGTTTTGTTATGGGCCAATTTATGATACATTTAATTACGTATAAAAGAGATATTAGGAGGCAATAAAATGCATGAAACAGCGCATATTTTAGAGGCGAAACAATTTATTACGTCTAAGACAGATTTAGTGCCTGAAATTGGAATTATTTTAGGGTCAGGTTTAGGATCTTTAGCCGATGAAATGGAAAATGCAACAGTTATTCCATATAAAGAAATTCCTCATTTTGCCGAATCGAGTGCAATCGGCCATGCAAATGAATTAGTTATTGGAGCATTAGAAGGAAAGACAGTAGTTGCGATGAAGGGTCGATATCATTATTATGAAGGATATTCGCTTGATGATGTAACATTTCCAGTTAGAGTGATGAAGTCGTTAGGTATTGAAAATTTAATTATTACGAATGCATGTGGAGCAGTAAATACTTCATTTAATCCTGGTGATTTAATGTTAATTACAGATCATATTAATTTAACTGGTCAAAATCCGTTAATTGGACCGAATAATGATGAATTAGGAACACGTTTTCCTGACTTATCGGAAGCATATAATCGTGCATTAGGAAATATTGCAAAGGACGTTGCGAAGGAGCACGATATTACATTGCATGAAGGTGTGTATACTTGGTGGACAGGTCCAGCATATGAGACACCAGCAGAAATTCGTATGATTCGTACATTAGGTGGCGACGCTGTCGGAATGTCTACCGTACCGGAAGCAATTATTGCTGCGCACGCCAACATTAACGTATTAGGTGTTTCATGCTTAACGAATATGGCATGCGGTATTTTAGATGAACCTTTAAGCCATGAAGATGTTATTGCAGTTGCAGCGAAGTCGAGAGAAGCTTTTATGACATTAATTAAAAATGTGATGAAAAAAATATAAATCGAAGAACAATGCGATTCACTTATGGGGTAATTACACTCTATAAGTGAATTGTTTTTTGTTAAAAAAAGAGTAAGTTTACTTTGAACGTATATCGTTAATGACGCACTTATTTAATGGTCTAGTAATAACGGTGTTCTTTTCATCGCGCATGCTTAATATTCATTTTATCGTTTTTAAAAAATAGATTTGCATGATACTCTATG
>DXHX01000051.1 GCA_019113205.1 Candidatus Pseudogracilibacillus intestinigallinarum
ACGAACGAACAAATAAAAGAATTAAAGCAAGACGAACGTCTTGGTGTAAAAAAGTTAATAAAACAATACGAAAATAAGTTGGAAAAAGAACGAATAAAAAGACAAACATATCGAACGATGAAAGAGTTTGATAAGAAGTTTTTACATCATGATATGAAGTGGATTGCAGGTGTAGATGAAGCGGGGAGAGGACCACTAGCAGGACCAGTTGTCGCAGCTGCAGTTATTTTACCAAAAGATGTTGACTTTAATGGTCTGACAGATTCCAAACAGTTAACTGAATTAGAAAGAAATATGTATTATGAACAAATTAAAAAAAATGCCATTGCCTATCATATTGAAATAATATCTGCGGAAGAAATTGATCGGTTAAACATTTTAGAAGCAACAAAACTAGCGATGACAAATGCATTGTTGCAATTAGAGAAATATCCAGATATTGCCTTAATAGATGCAGTACAATTAACTGATTTACCATTTCAACAAGCGGCAATTATAAAAGGGGATGACAAAAGTTTATCAATCGCAGCTGCAAGTGTATTAGCGAAAGTGACGAGAGATAAATGGATGGAAAAATATGATGAATTATATCCACAATATGGATTTAAAAAACATAAAGGATATGGAACGAAAGAACATATGGATGCAATGAAACGATATGGTGTTTGTCCAATTCATCGAACATCTTTTCGACCTGTACAACTATGTATGAAATAAAATGGGGGAATTGCGGATGAATCATCTGTTACGAATAAAAAATGAATTCATTCCATCGATAAATCGTGTTCCAAAAAACGAATTAACGTTACGAGATGGACAAATTGTTCAAGGGAAAATTTTAAAACTATTTCCAAATAATCGAGCCGAAATTCAAATTGGTAACCATAAACTGGTAGCCGAAATAACGACAAGTTTACAAATAAATAAGCAATATTTTTTTCAAGTACAAGCAGATGATTCACTTATTCATTTAAAAGTGCTAAGTGAACAAGTGACAAAAGTTCCAACTCAGAATATCGCACAGTTATTGCAACAGTTGCAAATGAAACCGACTAAACAGCATATTGCTTTTATTCAACAACTTATTGCGGAACGTGTTCCTTTTCAAATTACTGATATACAGCAAGCAATTAAATTGATGGAAAATCGTTCGAATATAGAAGCTTCACAGTTTGACATTTTAAAAAAGATGATTGAAGCACGTTTACCAATGACCAATCATGTGTTTGAGGCACTTGTAGCTTCTAGAAATCAAACATTTTCATTACATATGGAACAAATAGTTCGATCATTGGAATATGCGACAAGTTTGTCGGAAAAGGAACAAACATTATTACAGTTATTAAAACAACTACGAGGAATGAAAGAATCATTTCCGACTAGTTTAGCGAAAAATATCCAACAAAAAGAGCTGCCCATCGGTAGTTTATTGCAATATATAAATACGTTAGAAAGAGAAAAAGATGCCTTAATGGAAGATTCGAAAAAAAACGTATCTTTGTCCGCGATTTTACAACAAGGATTTTCCCAAACATCAAAGAGCAATTCACAATTAACAACAATGTCAAACTTATTACAAGAAACAAAAGAGATATTAAATGTACTTATAAAAAGCCAATCACAAATTTCGAACGTGGCAAATAAATTATTACAAATATTTTCTAATATACATACGGGGAAATTATCAGGTGAGCAATTTGTTTTATTTAAACATATGATACAGCATCAATTATATGAGGCATTGCCAATGCAATTACAACAAACATTTGATAGGTTTCTAAATGAAAATCACCCTGAAAATGTTCAGCATCTACACCAATTGCTACAAATATTACGTAATGAATATTTGTATCGCGATATGCAAACGATTGTACAATTACCTATGCAACATGGGGATGATGGAACTGATAATATACAACAAAGGTTTCTCAGTCATCTACACCAATATATGAATATTGTTGGATTACAAGATGAGCAACAAATAAGAACGGTTTTATCAGGGGAAGATAATCATTCTACTATACATATCCAACAGTCGATTAAAATGATTTTGTTACAAATGATGCATGAACCAAATATGGTTGGAAGGAATAAAATAGAACAATTTGTGCATTTTATTCATGGAATGCAATTACAATCTGTGCAAGAAACGAATCATTTTTTGCATAGTGTTCTACAATTACCTGGAGAAAATATTGGATTAAATAACGATCTATTTATGCATTTTGAAGGAAAGAAAAGCGAGGATGGAAATATAGACCCAGATCATTGTCGAATATTATTCGTGCTCGATTTAAAAAATATGAAGGAAACAATGATTGACTTAACTATCCAAAAACGCATCATATCATTAATAATATATAATGAACAAATGATGAAAACGGAAAAATATGACCATTTAGAAAAAATGTTAGAAGAAGCATTGAAGAAAAATAAATATACATTATCCCAAATAACGTATAAACCATTGTTTGAAATAAAAAAACAAGAGCAACATCATCCATATAATCGAACGATGAATGATATAGAAGGGTATGACTTTCGAATATGAGTGAACGAAGAAAGAAAGCTGTTGCATTATCTTACGATCAAATGAAAGATATATCTCCGAAGGTTAGTGCATTAGGAAGTGGAAAAGTAGCAGATCATATTATTGAGCTAGCAGCAGAACATGATATACCGATTGTACAAGACCAATCATTAGTGGAAATACTTGCACAATTGGAAATAAATGAAACAATCCCTCCAGAATTATTTGAAATTGTTGCGGAAGTATTTGCATTTATTTATCACTTAGATGAAGAATATTGAATTGTGATTCGAAATACTTATATAGTTAGATAAATAATAGTTATTCTTTGAGAATTATAAATGCTTATCTTACAATGGGTGTATACCAAATAATAAATGGAGGCATTTGAATGAATATCCATGAGTATCAAAGTAAGAATATTTTAAGGCAGTACGGCGTGAATGTACCAAACGGCCATGTTGCATATTCGATTGATGAAGCAGTAGAGTATGCGAAGGGTCTTCAAACGGATGTAAAAGTCGTTAAAGCACAAATTCATGCTGGTGGCCGTGGGAAAGCTGGCGGTGTTAAAGTAGCACATAATTTAGATGAAGTACGTGAGTACGCGAAACAAATTTTAGGAAAAGTGCTTGTAACACCACAAACAGGACCAGAAGGTAAAAAAGTAAAAAGACTCCTTATTGAAGAGGGTTGTAATATTGATAAGGAATACTATATTGGTCTTGTGTTAGACCGAAAAACTTCAAAAGTTGTGTTAATGGGTTCTGAAGAAGGTGGAATGGAAATTGAGGAAGTTGCAGCAGCAACACCTGAAAAGATTTTCAAAGAAGAAATTGATCCATCTATCGGTTTAACAGGATTCCAAGCAAGAAGAATGGCATTTAATTTAAATTTTCCGAACAATGTCATTAATAAAGTAGCGACATTATTATTAAATTTATATAAAGTTTTCATTGAAAAAGATTGTATGACTGCTGAGATTAACCCTCTTGTTACGACGAAAGAAGGGGATGTATTAGCATTAGACGCTAAAATGAACTTTGATGGAAATGCGTTATACCGTCAAAAAGACGTTTTAGAATTACGGGATTTAGATGAAGAAGATCGTAATGAAATCGAAGCTTCAAAATACGACCTTAGCTACATTCAATTAGATGGAGATATCGGTTGTATGGTAAATGGTGCAGGTCTTGCAATGGCAACAATGGATATTATTAAATATGAAGGTGGAAACCCAGCGAACTTTTTAGATGTTGGGGGAGATGCAACACCGGAAAAAGTAACAGAAGCATTTAAAATTATTTTAAAAGACCCAAAAGTAAAAGGGATTCTTGTAAATGTATTTGGTGGAATTATGAAATGTGATTACATCGCACAAGGGATTATTTCTGCGACAGAACAATTAGGGTTAGAAATTCCATTAGTTGTTCGTTTAGAAGGAACGAATGTAGAAAAAGGGAAGAAAATGTTACAAGACTCTGGTTTAAATATCGTTGCAGCAGATTCAATGGGTGATGGTGCAAAGAAAATCGTTGAATTAGTAAAATAAAAACAGCTGATTGCAAACACGCATAACATTTAATATAAGAAAGGACGTTTACAAGAATGAGTATTTATGTAGATAAAGATACAAAAGTAATTGTTCAAGGGATTACTGGTTCAGCTGGTATGGACCATACAGAACAGATGTTAAAATACGGAACGAAGATCGTTGCAGGAGTGACACCAGGAAAAGGTGGTACGAAAACACTTGGAGTTCCTGTATATAATACGGTAGAAGATGCTGTAAAAGCTACAGGAGCAACAGTTTCAATTATTTATGTTCCTGCTCCATTTGCAGCAGATGCAATTATGGAAGCGACAGATGCCGGATTAGAATTAACGATTTGCATTACAGAACATATTCCAATTAATGATATGACTAAAGTGAAAAACTTTATGAAAGGGAAAAAGACCCGTTTAATTGGACCAAACTGTCCAGGAGTAATTACAGCAGATGAGTGTAAAATTGGTATTATGCCAGGATACATTCATACAAAAGGACATATTGGGGTTGTATCCCGTTCAGGAACTTTAACATATGAGGCAGTTCACCAACTATCTCAAGCTGGATATGGTCAAACAACGGCAGTAGGAATTGGTGGGGACCCCGTTAATGGTACATCGTTTATTGATGTATTAAAAGAATTTAATGAAGACCCTGAAACTTATGCAGTTATGATGATTGGTGAGATTGGTGGTACGGCTGAAGAAGAAGCAGCTGAATGGGTGAAAGCAAATATGAAAAAACCTGTTGCAGGCTTTATCGGTGGAGCGACAGCACCTCCAGGAAAACGTATGGGACATGCTGGTGCAATCATTTCGGGTGGTGAAGGAACAGCCGAATCGAAAAAACGTGTCATGGAAGCATGCGGTATTAAAGTAGCGGATTCCCCTGCTAAAATGGGTGAAACAATGATCAGTTTATTAGAAGAAACAGATTTACTTGAAAAATGTAAAACACATTAATACTTTACAAGCATAAAGAAACTTGATACATTAAACGAAAAGATAGAACCATATTGAACAATCTGGAAAGGTGCGATGAGGAGGAAATATAAGTGTATTCTATTTTGGTGCAAAAATAGAGCACTTATGGCTCCTCATTTCTAGGTTGTTTTTTTGTTGGAAAAAATAACGAGTAGATGTATACTACTTTTCCCATAACTTAAGAGAGGGAGAGTATAAATGAAAAAGAAACGAAATAGATTAATTAAATTAAGCTTATTATTGACAAGGAAAAAGCTATATCGCTTATTACAATATGATGTAACATTAGAAAAAGTTAACACATTCACTTCTACACAACTAGAACATTTATTACATATATCCCCAGAAAAAGCTTCATCCATCATACATTCTCTTCAATGTGATAATGATGATGCAACTATACAATATACACATAAAAACTACTATATTGTAACGATATTTGATTCAATGTATCCACCGAGTTTGAAAGGTATTCCAGATGCACCACTCGTATTATATTGTTTAGGTGATCTAACATTGCTCCAACAAAATAAATTACTTAGTGTAATCGGTACGAGAAAACCGACAGCAACAGCACCACAAAAGCTATTAAAAGTTGTTAGTCCCTTAATTGAGCAAAACTGGGCTATTGTAAGTGGAATGGCTTATGGCATTGATAGCCTTGCACATCAATTAGCATTGCATATGCAGGGTAAAACGATAGCTATTTTAGGTAGTGGGTTTCATCATATTTACCCGAAAGAAAATATGACGCTTTTTTGGAATATTGTTGAAAATGGTTTAGTTTTATCAGAATATCCACCATATGTGAGGCCAAAAAAATATCAATTTCCAGAGAGGAATCGAATCATTAGCGGTCTTTCATATGGAACGTTAGTAATTGAGGCAAAAGAAAAAAGTGGTACGCTCATTACAGTAGACCAAGCACTAGAGCAAGGAAAAGAAGTTTTCGCTATTCCAGATTCTTTATTTGTAGAGGAAGCGGCAGGTTGTTTAAAATTAATTGATCAAGGTGCAAAATTGGTTACGAATGCAGAAGATATTATCGAAAACTTGCCCGGAAAATAATCCTATTTTGTAAAAAATAAGGCTCTTTATTTCATTTTGATAGTCGCAATATTTGACAAATGAAAATGTTGTCCTTACTATTAGTGGGAATTCTATTTATTTAAAAACAGAAATAAAAATTTAAAAAAAGCAGGAATAAAAGTTAAAAAATTGAATAACCTCAATGAAATAGGAGGAAAAATAATGGCAAATTATTTAGTAATTGTGGAATCACCAGCAAAAGCAAAAACAATTGAACGTTATTTAGGGAAAAAATATAAAGTAAAAGCGTCGATGGGACATGTTATTGATTTACCGAAAAGTCAAATGGGAGTCGATGTTGATAATGACTATGCCCTAAAATATATTACGATTCGTGGTAAAGGTGATATATTAAAAGAATTACGAAAAGAAGCGAAAAAAGCAGATAAAATTTATCTCGCGGCCGACCCCGATAGAGAGGGAGAGGCCATTGCTTGGCATTTAGCACATGCATTAAAAGTGGATGAAAATTCGGACTGTCGTGTCGTGTTTAACGAAATAACGAAAGATGCAATCAAAGAGTCATTCAAAAATCCGCGAAAAATTGATCATGATTTAGTAAATGCACAACAAGCTAGAAGAGTATTGGACCGACTAGTTGGATACAATATAAGTCCACTATTATGGAAGAAAGTAAAAAAAGGTTTAAGTGCTGGTCGAGTTCAATCGGTTGCAGTGAAATTAATTATCGATCGTGAAAACGAAATAAAGAATTTTATTCCAGAAGAATACTGGTCTATTGAAAGTACATTTTTTAAAGAGAAAGAATCGTTTACTGGTAAATTTTATGGCATTGATGGGAAAAAGTTAGAGCTCAAAGATGATGCAGCAGTAAAAGAAGTACTTGGAAAAATTGAAGGCAAACAGTTTCATATTGATAAAGTAAATAAACGTGAGCGTAAAAGAAATCCCGCGAAACCATTTATTACTTCGACATTGCAACAAGAAGCAGCGAGAAAATTAAACTTTCGTGCTCGTAAAACGATGATGGTTGCACAACAATTATATGAAGGAATTGACTTAGGACGTAAAGCAGGTGGAATTACTGGGTTAATTACTTATATGCGTACAGATTCTACTCGTATTTCTGAAAGTGCTAAACAAGAAGCACATCAATTAATTGAAGATAAGTTTGGTAAACAATATATTGGACCACGTAAAAAAGTGAAAAATCAAGAAGGGGCACAAGATGCACACGAGGCAATTCGTCCCACATCTGTCATGCGTGATCCACAATCATTGAAAGGTATTTTAAATAATGATCAATTTAAACTTTATAAATTAATTTACGAACGATTTTTAGCGAGTGAAATGGCGCCAGCCGTGATGGATACGATGACTGTTCATTTATTAAATAACGGAGTGGAATTCCGTGCAACTGGTTCAAAAGTAAAATTTGATGGGTTTATGAAAGTATATATTGAAGGAACAGATTCAAATAAAAAAGAAGAAGAGAAATACTTACCTGAGTTAAATGAAGGGGAACAAGTTCGCTTCGAAAAAATGGAACCAAATCAACATTTTACACAACCACCACCGAGATATACAGAAGCGACATTAGTTGGTACATTGGAGAAACAAGGAATTGGTCGTCCATCAACTTATGCTCCCACTTTAGAGACTATTCAAAATCGAGGCTATGTTCGTTTAGATAACCGTCGTTTCATCCCAACAGAATTAGGGGAGATTGTTGTGGATATTTTAAAAGAATATTTCCCTGAAATAACGAACGTCGACTTTACTGCTGGAATGGAAGCGAACTTAGACTTAATTGAAGAAGGTAAAGAAGAGTGGATTCGTGTCATTGATGAATTTTATAAAGATTTCGAAGTGCGATTAGTAAAAGCCGAAAAAGAAATGGAATCTATTGAAATAAAAGATGAGCCTGTTGGAATTGATTGTGAGAAGTGCGGACATCCAATGGTATATAAGTTAGGTCGTTATGGAAAATTCATGGCTTGTTCTAACTTTCCAGACTGTCGAAATGCAAAACCTATATTGAAGAAAATAGGTGTAACATGTCCGACATGTAAAAAAGGTGAAATTGTTGAAAGAAAGTCAAAGAAAAATCGAGTATTTTATGGATGTGAAACATATCCAACATGTGAATTTGTTTCTTGGGATAAACCTATTGCTAGAAATTGTCCAAAATGTGACAGTTATTTAGTAGAAAAACGCTCGAAAAAACAAGTTCAAATCAAATGTAGTAGTTGTGATTATGAAGAAGAAGCACAATAATTAGATATCAAACATTTGATTTGACTATTAGAACATATAAGCGTAATATATTTGTTTGGAACATTGGAAATGTATTTTTAATGTTCCAAACATATTTGTAAGCACAATTCAGAATTTTGTTACAATTGTGTTAAATCGATTGCGGGGAATATGGTAGTATGGTATGCTAGGTTTGTTTAAAAAAACTAGCATTTTTGGAGTGGAATTATGTCTACGTTTCAAACGTATTACGAACAATTTATCCAGTTTTTAGAAGTGGAAAAAAATGCTTCACCATATACAGTGCAATTTTACAGTAATGATTTACGTATGTTTGAACAAATAATGAAAAAAGAAGGAATCGAGGATGTTACAGATGTAACACCGGTTTTTGTGCGGGTATTTTTAACGGATTTGTATGATCGGCGGTTAGGTCGGAAATCTGTCGCACGGACAATATCTTGTTTACGATCTTTTTATTTCTTTTTAGAAAAAATAGAAGTCGTGGAACATAATCCGTTTATGTATGTTCCACTACCGCGACAAGATAAACGAATTCCGACGTTTTTATACGAGGAAGAATTACGGCCTCTTTTTGAAGTGAGTGATTTAACAACACCATTAGGCCAACGAAATCAGGCATTATTAGAACTTATGTATGCTACTGGTATAAGAGTCAGTGAATGTGCGGGCTTAACTTTATCCCAAATTGATTTTTCTATCGGAATGATTAACGTAATTGGTAAAGGAAGAAAAGAACGTTATATTCCATTTGGACAATTTGCACATGAAGCATTGCATACATATATTAGAGATGGAAGAGACCAGTTGTTACAGGTATCGAGAGAAACGATAGATACGATTTTTTTGAACGCACGTGGCCAACCGATTACGGAAAGAGGCATCCGATACGTATTCAATCAAATGGTAAAGGAAACTTCTCTAACTGTACATCTTCATCCACACAAATTACGTCATACTTTTGCGACACATTTATTAAATGAAGGGGCTGACTTACGTTCAGTACAAGAGTTGTTAGGACATGAAAATCTTTCATCCACTCAAATTTATACACATGTAACAAAGGATCGTTTAAGGAATGTTTATATGCACCATCATCCAAGAGCGAAACAAAAACCGGATGAGCAATAAAAGTGTTAGTTTTGGAAATGAAGTAAAGGAGTTGTGATGCATGTCAAATGAACTTCATGCAACAACGATATTTGCAATTCAACATAATGGGGAATGTGCGATGAGTGGCGACGGCCAAGTAACATTAGGGAATACGGTCGTGATGAAACATAAAGCACAAAAAGTTCGTAAATTATTTCATGGAGAAGTTATAGCTGGTTTTGCTGGTTCAGTAGCGGATGCTTTTTCTTTATTTGAGAAGTTTGAAGGAAAGTTGGAAGAATATAATGGGAATATTACCCGAGCTTCCGTAGAACTAGCAAAGGAATGGCGTAGCGACAAAGTATTACGCCAATTAGAAGCGATGTTAATCGTCATGAATAAAGAAAGTATGTATTTAGTTTCAGGTACAGGCGAAGTCATCGAGCCAGATGACGGCATATTAGCTATTGGTTCGGGTGGTAATTTTGCCTTAAGTGCTGGCCGTGCACTTGCAAAATATTCAGCAGAACTGAGTGCGAAGGAAATTGCACAAGCGGCATTAACCATTGCTAGTGAAATTTGTGTTTATACAAATGATCATATAACGACAATGTCTTTAGAATAATGTAAAGGGTGTGTAATAATTAATGGATTATACTCCTAAGCAAATATTAGAAAAGTTAGACCATTATATTATTGGGCAAAAAGAAGCGAAAAAATCTGTTGCTGTTGCTTTACGTAACAGATATCGTAGAATGCTTTTAGATGAACAATTACGGGAAGAAGTAGTTCCGAAAAATATTTTAATGATTGGACCAACAGGGGTTGGGAAAACAGAAGTAGCCCGCCGATTAGCTAAATTAGTAAATGCACCATTTATAAAAGTGGAAGCAACAAAATTTACAGAGGTCGGTTATGTTGGCCGAGATGTAGAGTCTATGATTCGGGACCTTGTTGAAAATGCACTTCGTATCGTGAAAGAAGAAAAGATGGAAGCAGTAAAAGACGAAGCAGAAAAAGAAGCTAATGAAAAAATTATTTCTTTACTTGCTCCACGTAAAAAACGCGAGAAGAAAATGCAAAACCCATTTGAAATGCTTTTTCCCAATGTGGAAGAAGAGGAAGAAGTAGA
>DXHX01000052.1 GCA_019113205.1 Candidatus Pseudogracilibacillus intestinigallinarum
ACGACATATGTATCATGTACTTTTTCAATTTCTTGAATCATATGTGCACCATGTCCAATAATAACGTCTGCTCCAGCTTCCACTAATGAATGAGCATATTGACGTTGCTTTTTCGATACCGTTTTAAAATCGCTGCCCCAATGTGGAATAACGATAATAAAACTTTCAGGATAATTCTTTTTCTCAAACTTTATTTGTTCAAATAAACCCCCACTCATATTTGCGACTCCTGGATTAGGTCCAAGCGCATAGAAGTCAAAATCGACATACATATTATTGCGGTGCCAATATGCGTTAAATATAACGAACCTTTTTCCATTCACTATTTTAACAAAAGGCTTTTCCGCTTCTTCTTGTGTACTCCCTGCCCCGATGGTAGCAATATTTGCACCCTTGAATTGTTCGATTGTCTCTACTAAATTATCTTTCCCTCCATCCATTAAATGATTGTTTGCTAGTGTTACAAGGTCAAATTTCTCTTGTTGAATGGCGGGAACCGTTTTATGTACATTTGCAAGTAAAACGAATGGTTTTCTTTTTCGTAAAAAATAATCATCCCTCTCTGACAAAGCCGCTTCAAAATTACATATATTGAAATCTCCTTCTTCTATTAAAGGGCGTATACGATCAAACGAATATGCCCTACCATATTTCTGTAATCCATCTAAGCGACCTTGACGTTTCCGGATTCGCGTATAAAATTCACCAAAATATGTATCACCAATCATGTTCATTTTGTAGGGAGTTTTTTTCGTTTGATAAGCAACGACAGGAGTATCATTCTTTTTCTTCTCCATACTATCCAAAGATGCTTGAATTAACCGATCCCGATCATACATATCTTTTGCTCCAAGTACAACGGTGACATATTTTTTTCCATTATTTTGTGTTAAAACCGCCCCTATCGAATGTAAATGACCGTAAAAGATTCCATGTGAAATAATTCCTTTATGAAATAAATTCGTTTTTGCCTCATATACTTCCTCACGGTAAAAACATATATTTTGTGCAAACCAATTTAAAGTCGTAGCATATCCATCAAAAAGTACTTTTGCTACTTTATACAGATCAAGGAGGGTCATACGCTGTTTTTTGTTAATAATACGACGTCCTGTTATATTTCCAATCGCAGCTTGAGAAATACTTAAATGCTTTCCTTTTTCCTGAATCATCGCCATCGCCTTATTATTATTCCCTATTATTTGATTCGCTAACATTAATAATGTATTTGGTGCATATTGTATAATCGCCGTGGATAAAATATCTCCAAGTACAATCTCCTCTCCCTCCACTAACGGAACAGCATTAGTGGAAGTTGTTTCTTTCAATGCTTGACGTCCAGGCTTGTATCGTTCATTCACAACTAATTCTTTTGCAAATAACTTTTCCATCATAATTTGCAATAATAATAAATGACCGACCCCTTGATTTTGTGTTGCTTGTGGGTTTCCACTCATTCCAACAACATCATTTGATTCAAGCTCAAAAGTCATGGCACCTGATGCTGTTGCATATGGATGTTCAATAGAGTATACACGATTTGCCTTATTCTCTTGTAGTGCTGTCAATAAATGCTTTTTCACAAACTTAAAATCACTAGAACGAGGAGAACCCTTTACAAGTAAGAAGTCATCTTCTTTTATAAGAGGTGCAACTGCTACCGAGAGTAATTTACTATTTTCAAAATATCCTCCAATAATCGTTTCGGGTAATTTCTTTAATAAATATTTCATCTCTGGCCCATGTGCAAATACAAGATCAATTCCTGCTTGTAAAATTGGCTCTACCAATGCTTCATGTTGCCTTTTCGCCTCTGCATCCCCTAAATATTCAATTCGGCCTAAAATGGCAATTTTCTTTCCACTATAATATGGTGCTTGCCGACCAAATAAATTGATTGTTTCAATCATAGCAATGCCTGTAGCATTCCAACTATCATCTAACATCGTACATTGTTTTCCATTTGGTAGGGAGATCTGTTCGAACGTTTGTATTCCTTCTGCTGGTTTATATGTTTCAACAAAAGGAATTACTTCCTGTAAAGGAAAATTCCAATGTTTTAAAACCGTTAGTACCCCGATTATATTTTGGGTCATTGCTTTACCTAATAAATGTGTAGTAAATATCACTTTTTCTCCTAAAATTTGCACTTGAACTTTCGCTTCACTTTGTAATTCTTTATAATCTATTAAAAAGCTGTCACATGTATCATTGAATCCATATGTTAAAATATTCTCATTATACCTTTCTACAGACTCTTTTAATACGTCAAACTCTTTCGCTTCTTTGTTAATAATGACAATACCCTCGTTATTCATTCCTTCTGCAACTCTTGCTTTTAATTTCGCTGTTTCATATGCATTCTTCGCTTGTCCACCGTCGATAGATGTAATAAGCGCTACATTCGGAGGATAATCTTTTAAAATCCCCCCTTGTTTCATCCACAATCCAGATACAGCTGATTCAACTACTAAATAATTAGGATTACTGACAGCACATGCAATTGTTAATGGGAC
>DXHX01000053.1 GCA_019113205.1 Candidatus Pseudogracilibacillus intestinigallinarum
TACTTGCGAATATATGGCTTAATTTCGCAAGTTATCACATATTTCCCGTTAGACTTGCGAATATATGGCTTAATTTCGCAAGTTCCCACGCAATTCCCGCCACACTTGCGAATATGTGGCTTAATTTCGCAAGTTCCCACGCAATTCCCGCCACACTTGCGAATATATGGTATAATTCCGCAAGTTCCCACGCAATTCCTGCCACACTTGCGAATATAAATATACCTAAGAGAACCCCGCGTACACATACATCCCGCCAAAAAAGGTACTAAATCAAAATAGATTTAGTACCTTTGTTTATAATGGAAAGTTTATTTTTTACGAATGCCAATGACACGACCGACTTCTTTCGGTGTCTCTTTTGTATCCGACTGTGCTTTAAATTCAAGAACTTGTTCATGAATCACTTCTGGGAAGTTTCCGGCACGTCCAGTAGATTGGTCGATACCCATTAACATTTGTTCACTTGTCGCTGTCTTGTTTCCATCAGCGTCGAATAATGTAAAGAACATATGCAATCTCTTTGCATCATGATCGATTAAATGTGCCTCTACTTTGTAAGGACTGTCTTGATGCATTTCTAATACATATAAAATATGTGTTTCAAGTGTATAAATTGTATACTGTTGTTCCGTACGAAATGTCTCATCGATGCCTAAGCGAATCATTAATTCATCGACTGCTAAACTAAAGATGCGTGCATACTCTGCATCGTTTAAATGTCCATTATAGTCCACCCATTCTTTTTGTACGGTTCCTGTTAATATAGGTTCATTCCATGTCAATGCAATTTCCCCCTTCATCCATTACTTAGCTTCTGACCAATATTTTTGAAGTAAGTCTTGTAATTCAATTAAGAAATTATCACGTTTTTCTTCTAATTCTTTAATAGTAGAACCTTCTGATTGTGCAGCTGTTCCTGCGATAACTTTTTCTTTCAGGTCCTCTGTTAATTCAGGTGCAACGAGTTTTGTCCATGGTGATTTTAATGCTGGACCAAATTGGTCTAACATATGACGCATTCCTTGTTCACCACCAGCTAAGTGGAATGTTAAGAAAGGCCCCATTAGCGCCCAACGTAAACCTGCGCCATAAATATTGGTGCATTCACATCATAGAGAAAGGGAACATTCTGTGTCATTTTTTGAAGGTTCATTCATGAAAATAGAGGGCTATCAGAGAAAATTAAACAAAATAAGGACCTTAGTACAGTAACGTACCAAAGTCCTTAATTTATTTCAATAGTTCATTTAAACGACAAGTTTGCTTTTCGTAATCAAAAAAAGTATATCAAGGATAGTTTTATTCTAACTTAAATAAGTTTTTCTAAGTTTAATCGTTTATTTAAGAAATACATAATATAAATTGCAACACCCATTGTGACAAATTCACTTATTCCAAGTGATAACCATAATACTCCAAAAGCATCTGGTACATCTGCAAAAAAGATAAGCATGTACGCAATGATGTACATATTAATCGAAAATACAGCTGTGTTGATCCACATAAGTGCAATTTTGTTTTTCACAAAACGAGCGATATACATTGTAATTCCTAAAGATAATGCCGTATGTAATACACCGAAGATGATATCTGCTTTTGTCGGTGAAAATACTAAATTGGCAAGAAATACTCCAACAACAATCCCGAAGAAATATTTTTTATTTAAGACGATTAAATGGTTAAATAACTCCGAAATTCGAAATTGGATCCCTAAAAATCCGAATGGTGCAACAACGGCAGTTACAACAAAATAAAGTGCTGCAACAAGCGCGTTAATGACTAATGTTCTTGATTGCATAATATAATTCTCTCCCTTAGTTTTTTTACGTTGGATGGTTCCGAACAACGTGTAACCTTGCTTATAATACTAGTAATCAGCTAATTTTTCAAATAATGAGCATCAGAAAGAGCTAAACTTACTATATTGTTTTTTCAACTATTGATGTAATATAAAAATACGCTTTAGATCAACAGGAAGGAAATATGATAAAAGCACTATTTTCATCTTTCTTCTAAATATGACTTGACAGGTAGGAATTATATGAATATGATAGTGGATAAGATGATACGTATCGAAATATAAGCTGACTAGAAAACTAGAGGCGAAACAAATCACTATATCGTGATTTGTTTCGCCCTTTTTTTATATTATTTTATGGTGGGGTGTATAAAAGTTGCAGCTACAAGTAAGAAACAGTCCTTTTAGTGAAGAACAAGTTCAATTATTAAATCAGTTATTGGGGAAGTTAACCGGTACACAGAGGGTTTGGCTTAGTGGTTATTTAACCGCTGAAATAGCCACAGATATGAGTGCAATCGAACAGGAACCAACCCATATGTTACAAGAAGTACAAGTGACAGAGACAAAAGAAGTAACCGTTCTATACGGTACTCAAACAGGAAATGCTCAATCATTAGCGGAAAATTTCACAGAACAATTACTAGGAAATGGCTTAAAAGTAAATGCAATTTGTATGAATGAATTTAAAGCGCGAGATATAAAAAAATTAACCCATGTCCTTATTATCATTAGTACCCATGGTGAGGGAGATCCACCTGATAATGCGATAGAGTTTTGTGAGTTTATCCATAGTAAGCGTGCACCAAAATTAAATGATTTACATTATTCTGTGCTTGCTTTAGGTGATAGTTCTTACGAGCAGTTCTGTTTAACTGGAAAGCAAATTGATGAACGCCTCGAAGCATTAGGAGCGACTCGTATTGCTGACCGAATAGACTGTGATGTAGATTTTGATGAAGATGCCGAAAGTTGGTTTACATCTATCTCATCAGAGCTAAAAGAACTAACGGCAATTACTCCAAAGAACGTAGCGAATACAACGAGTGAAAATAAGGTAACGTCGCTCTATTCGAGAACAAATCCTTTTGAAGCAGAAGTATTAGAAAATATAAATTTAAATGGGCGTGGGTCGAATAAAGAAACACGACATATTGAATTGTCTATCGAAGATGCCAATTTAAAATTTGAACCTGGCGATTCTATCGGAATTTATCCAGAAAATGATCCACATTTAGTAGAACAATTGATGATGAGTTTTGGATGGGAAAAAGATAAAGAAATGACGATAAAGGATCATGCGTGGACGATTGAAAATGCGCTAAAACATTATTATGAAATCACTCGCTTAACTAAACCTATCTTAGAAAAGATAGCATCCACCTTTCAACACGAAAAACTAACGACATTATTACAAGAAGAACATAGAAATGAATTAATGAAATATATAGAAAATCATGATCTATTAGATTTAATAGAGGACTTTTCCTTACAACATACGAGTCCACATCAGTTATTACCATTATTACGTAAAATGCCTGCACGTCTTTATTCGGTCGCAAGTAGTTACCACGCCAATCCGGACGAAGTACATTTAACCGTAGGGGTAGTTCGTTATCATGCTGGAGGAAGGGAGCGAAATGGTGTTTGTTCGACACAATTTTCACAGCGTATAGAATCAGGAGACAAAGTGAAAATGTATGTGCATAAGAATGATCAGTTCCGTTTACCAGCAGACGATCAAGTACCGATTATTATGATTGGACCTGGAACAGGAATTGCCCCATTTAGATCTTTTATGGAAGAAAGAGAGGAAATGGGTGCAAAAGGAAGATCGTGGCTGTTTTTTGGAGATCAACATTATAGCACAGATTTTTTATATCAAATTGAATGGCAACGTTGGATAAAACAAGGTGTTTTAACGAAAATGGATGTTGCATTTTCACGTGATCAAGAAGAAAAAGTATACGTACAACATAAAATGTGGGAAGAAAAAGCAATGTTCTATCAATGGTTAGAGGAAGGGGCAGCGATTTACGTTTGTGGGGATGAAAAAAGCATGGCGAAAGATGTACATGAAACGATTTTGCGAATTATTCAAGAGGAAGGGAATAAATCTGAAGAGGAAGCAACTGCTTACTTAAAAATGATGCAACAACAAAAGCGTTACCAACGTGATGTGTATTAAAGAATAAGATGGAGAGCATCAAATCATACAGAGAGGAGATTTAAAGTGACATTAAAAAATCAAAAAGCATTAGAAACGATGACAGAAAAACATAGTGATGTGGAAGAAATAAAAATTCAAAGTAATTATTTACGTGGAACATTAGTCGAGTCATTTGCAGATTCATTAACTGCAAGTATTCCAGAAGAAGATAATCGTTTAATGAAGTTCCATGGGAGTTATATGCAAGATGACCGTGATCTTCGATTAGAAAGACAGAAACAAAAGCTAGAACCAGCTTATCAGTTCATGATTCGCGTTCGTGCGGCAGGAGGGGTTGTCACTCCGGAACAATATATTGCGATGGATGATATCGCACACCAATATGGCAACAAAACATTACGTTTAACGACAAGGCAAGCATTTCAATTATATGGCATTGTCAAATGGGACATGAAAAAAACGATGCAAGCGATCAATGATACATTATTATCAACGTTAGCTGCTTGTGGGGACGTCAATCGAAATGTCATGTGTAATCCGAACCCTTATCAATCAGATGTACATGAAGAAGTTTATGAATGGGCAATGAAGATAAGCAAACATTTGGAACCACAAACAAATGCATACCATGAAATTTGGTTAGATGGGGAAAAGGTGGTGGACCATCAACAGACAGAGGAGCAGGAGGAACCGATATATAAAGATATTTATTTGCCGCGAAAATTTAAAATTGGTATTGCCGTACCACCTTCCAATGATGTCGATGTCTATTCTCAAGATATAGGTTTTATCGCAATTATAGAGGAAGGGAAATTTATCGGTTTTAATATAGCAGTCGGTGGTGGAATGGGCATGACACATGGGGATGAACATACATATCCCCAAATTGGTCGAATAATTGGATTTTGTACACCGGAAAAAACAGTCGATGTGGCAGAAAAATTAGTTACGATTCAACGTGATTTCGGTAACCGTTCTATTCGAAAATATGCTCGGTTTAAATATACGATTGATGCAAGAGGAGTCGATTGGTTAAAAGAGACATTACACGAACGATTAGGATATGAGTTGTCTGCTCCAAAAGATTTTCATTTTGATCATAATGGTGATCGTTACGGTTGGGTAAAAGGGTCGAATGGAAAATGGCATATGACGATTTTTATCCAAAATGGAAGAATTAAAGATACAGATCAATATTTATTAATGACGGGATTACGAGAAATAGCTAAAGTGCATACAGGTGATTTTCGCCTTACACCGAATCAAAACTTAATTATTGGAAATGTAACAGAGGAGAAAAAGGAACAAATTGATCGCTTATTACGTATATATAATATTTCTAGAGGAGAGAATGCGTCAGCCGTTCGTCGTAATTCGATTGCTTGTGTCGCTTTTCCTACTTGTGGATTAGCGATGGCAGAATCGGAAAGATATTTACCTAGTTTAATTGATAAAATTGAAATATTATTAGAAGAAGCGGGATTAGAAGAACAAGAAATGACGATTCGAATGTCCGGCTGCCCGAATGGATGCTCACGAGCAGCGTTAGCAGAAATAGGATTCATTGGTAAAGCACCAGGAAAATATAATTTACATTTAGGTGGAAGTTTTAACGGAGATCGCTTAAGTGTAATATATAAAGAAAATATTGGAGAAGAAGAAATATTAGCTACCTTACAACCGATTATTAACCATTATGCAAAAGAAAAATTAGCAAACGAATATTTCGGAGATTTTGTCGTACGAGAAGGATATGTACCAGCAGTGTATAATGGATTACAATTTCATGAAAATAGATGATATGAGTAGGAAAACATGTGAAAACATGGTATGATATTGCCTATATATAAGTAAACGGGTGCGAATAATAGGTAAAGGGGGAATGATTGTGAAAAATGATATTGAAAGTGAGGCGCAATTATCCAAAAAGATATTTGACATGCTAAAAACTATATCATTTGGCACCATTACAATCATCGTTCAAGATGGAAAAATTATTCAGCTTGAAAAAAATGAAAAAATAAGACTTAAATAGTCATTTGCTGACTAGAAAACTAGAGGCGACAGTTTGGAAGAAGAGAGGTTCTTTCCTGCTGTCGTCTTTTTTCATTTGAAAGGGGTGTAATATCATGGGTGCAACATTGTCTTATGAACATTGGGAAGATTCCATTGCCACACAATTAAATGAACAATTTCATGAATCGTTGGATGTGTTGAAATGGGCATATAACACATACGAAAAAAGCGACATCGTATATGCTTGTAGTTTTGGCGCAGAAGGAATCGTATTAATCGATTTAATTAGTAAAGTAGCAAAAGATGCAACGATCGTCTTTTTAGATACTGGATTACATTTTGATGAAACTTATCAGTTAATTAAGCAAGTAAAAGAAAGTTATCCGACATTAAATATCCAACTTAAACAACCTAAGTTATCAGTGGAAGAGCAGGAAGCCCAATATGGAGCGGCATTATGGGAGAAAGATCCAAATCAATGTTGTCATATACGTAAGGTAGAACCGATGCATGCAGTGTTAACAGATGTGCGTGCGTGGATTTCTGGATTGCGACGCGAACAATCACAGTCTAGAAGAAATACAAACTATATTAATAAAGATGATACTTTTCAAGCGATTAAAGTTTGTCCACTCATTCATTGGACGTGGAAGGAAATATGGCAATATATTTTATTGCATAAATTGGACTACAATATTTTGCATGATAAAGGTTATCCAAGCATCGGATGTGAAAAATGTACTTTACCTGTATCTGATGAATCTAATAGTCGTTCAGGTAGGTGGGCACAATTTCAAAAGACGGAGTGTGGATTACATTCCTCTTCGTAAAGAGAGTTAGGGATATATTATGGTAATAATCATAGCGGTTTTCATTGCATTATTATTTGCGATGAATATAGGTGGCAGTGGTGCGGCAGCATCGATGGGAATCGTATATGGAACAGGTGCGATTCGCTCTAAAAGACGGACATTAATTATTTGTAGCATCGCTATATTTTTAGGAGCGGCATTTGGTAGCCGAAAAGTGATTGAAACAGTCGGAACTGGGCTCATCGACGTCCAACTATTAAATGCAACATCTGTTGTCATCATTTTAGGGAGTGCTTGTACATCCTTATTTATTGCAAATATGATTGGTATTCCATTATCGACAAGTGAAGTGACAGTTGGGGCAGTCATTGGTCTTGGCTTTGTATATAAAAGTATTTACGTGGAGTCTGTTTTATATATTGTTCTATGGTGGATGATTACACCGTTGCTAGCATTTTTAATCGTTTATGGAGCCATTTTATTTTATAAAAAAGTAAGGATAAAATTCCCTCAACCATTTCGTATAAAAAAACAGTATATCGTCCTATTTGTTATTATAGCTGGTTTCTTAGAAGCATTGGCAGCAGGTATGAACAATGTCGCAAACGCAGTCGGACCACTCGTCGGTGCAGCGATGATTCCAAGTTCGATTGCAATGGGAGTAGGAGGGTTGTTTATAGCCATCGGTGCCATCGTATTCGGAGGAAAAGTGCTTGATACGAACGGGAAAAAGATAACGAAAATCTCTATCCATGATGGGTTAATCGTTTCATTGACAAGTGCATGTATTACGATTATCGCTTCGATCTGTGGCATACCGATCCCAATGACACAAGTAACGACGTCTGCCATCGTCGGTGTCGGTGTCGCAAATGAAGGAAAAGTAATTTTTCAGCAACCAATTTTTAAAAGAATTATGATTGTTTGGGTCGTTTCTCCATTAATATCTTTTTTTATCGCTTATTATATGGTACAAATTTTTGTCGAACAGGATATGTTATCTATCTTGTTAATGACGGTTTTCCTATTGTTTGTTGTTACAGTATGGAAAATGAGAACGAGTGTATGGAAGAAGGAAATAAATAAAAGACCTGCGGTAATATGTCAAAAGAAAAATAATTTAATATTAGGTTATCAAGGTACAAACATCTTAAAAAAGACAACACTAAACTAGACCAGTAATAAAATGTAAATTACTGGAATTCTATAAAGGATTTAGAAGCTATTCATGCTTCATGTATTTACGCTCCTTTCGGGCGTGTAAATTTGGTTTTTGCGTAGTAGCGCATCCACCAAACGCACAAATTTTCTTGCGGTTAAGACGAGGGCCCTTTTATGTTGATGCTTTGGTACTTCCTGATACTTTTTCGTGTAATAATCACTATACTCAGGGATCTGCCTTCTCACCGAGTTGGCGGCTTCAACTAGGTAATATCGGAGATACTGATTTCCATTACGCGATAATGAGGTATCATCTGCTGTAAAACGACCAGATTGGTGTTTACGCCAATAAAGACCTGCATACTTGGCGATCTTCGTTTCGTCCTTGAAACGTTCGATTTGCCCAATTTCAGCGATAATACCTGCTGTGAATACTGGACCCATACCAGGTACAGTCTGCAGTGTCTGGGGTAAACCTTTCATGATTCGCTCAATTGATTTATCAAGTTCTTTGATCTGTTTTTCAAATGTGCGAATTAATGTGATGGAAGTACCAAGTATTGTATCAATAGAATCTTCAACAACTTTGTCTAAACGATAAGATGAACGAACAGCCTTTTGAATAGACTTAGCAACATACTTTGGATCTGGAAATCTATTTTTACCTTTAGTTCGCAAGTAATCAGCTAAATCTTCTAAAGGCATATTAGATAATTCGTCCAAACTATAGTTCTCAAGAAAAAGATCCATCATTGCTTTACCAAATACAGAAGACTCAACCTCTTCTGTAAATGTATTACACTTATAACTCAAATATTGAAGAAAACGTTGTTTTTCCTGGGTTATTTGACGAACTATTTGGTAACGAGCACGTGTCAATTGTTGAAGGGCAACGTACTGCTCTTCCTTTACAATGGACATTGGCAAACGACCAAATCGAAGGTAATCAGCGATGACAAATGCATCAATTTCATCCGTCTTATCCATATCACTATAGCTCTTTTTAAAATTAGCTATTTGCTTAGGATTCATGACTAGTACTTGTCCACCAAGGGCACGAATGTATTGATCATTGTGTAAAAACATAGATGGATGAAAACTATAGACACTGGTTGATTCGAGACCGATTTTTAATTCACTAACGGATTTTTCTTGAACAACGTTCAAGATTTCGTCTCTTAACTTTGTTGCACCAGGTAAGTCATTGGTGACCGTGAATGATTTCAACTCATTCCCTTCACCGTTTAAAAAACAAACCTTGATATCAAAAGAACTAACATCTAAACCAACAAATAATTTCATGGAATTAAACACTCCTTTCGATTTAGAATCATTGGAACTAAAGTCTTGGACGCTCCGGGATATCCCTAGTGTGAACGCTGATCAGCAACCTCGTTTATGAGTACTATCCTTGTATCGAAAGCCGCCCTAGAGCTACTAACATCTAGGTTCGAATATCAAGGTGTACAGCCTGCGTGTTTGAAGGTCGAAACGCACACTGGGAAACAGTCTTTTTAATGCGGTACAATCCGCAAGGAGTGAAAGAATTGTCCCAAATGATCCTAAGACCATTATCTAGGAACATCACGAAACGTCCAAGACATTTGGCATATTTTTTAGGGTCTTTACTAATTCATGAATTTATCTAAACCAAGTTACTTGGAACGGAAGGCGGCGACTCCTGCGGGAAAAGCATGAGACTTGAGACCCCGCAACGAGCGTTTTTTGCGAGTGAGGAGGCTCAAGCCATGCCCGCGGAAAGCGTCCGCCTGCAGTGGAAAGTAACGGTAGCACTAGCAGATACAATTTTATAAATTAGTTAGAATAAATAGGCGGAAAAATAACGCCTAAACATAATATACGAGGAGTGATCAATATGAAAAAAAGATGTCATTGCCATGGCCGTTGTGGATGTGAGAAAAAAATTGTACACCCAACTAGAGAAGAAGTGAAAAATGTGTATACAGAAGAGACGATCAATCATGTATATCCAA
>DXHX01000054.1 GCA_019113205.1 Candidatus Pseudogracilibacillus intestinigallinarum
ACTTGCGGAATTATGACAGGGAGACAACAATTACACCTCTAAAGTACATCTCTACTAAATAAAAATTTCCTTACCACATTACATCCGATTCAAATGGTTGTCTTTAAAATTAGTCATATATTTTAGACCGTATCCAACCGTTCGATCCATTCCAATATGTGCAATCCAAATAAGGCTTACCATGGTGAAGATTTGATAATGCAAAAAATAGCCAACTAACAATAAAACAATTGGTGTTGTATACGTATGAAAAAGATTGTACAAAATGGCTCCTATTTTATTATTCCATACATAACCAATTGCTGATATATCTGGTGCGAGTAAAAGGATCGCAAATAGTAATCCACTAAAACCCAAATAGAAATATACATAGGTACTTACGATAAAGAAAACTAACCCTTCTACGTGTAAAAGTAATTTGTTCAAGCGAGAACACACCTTCCGACGATCCGTTATTTATATCAATTTATGTTAATTTTATCATATTTATGATAAGAGAGAAGAAATATAAAACAGTACCTTGTAATGAACAGTACCGTATGATAAAATCTTTTTATAATGGTATGAACTATAAGTTGGTACTATACATTGTATAGTAGTGGAGGAGAAAACAATGAATGTTCAATTTAAAAAAGGAGTATTAAACTTATGCGTGCTTGTATTACTTGATAAACAAGATCACTATGGTTACGAGTTAGTCCAAAAAATATCGGATCAAATTTCGATATCAGAGGGATCTGTTTATCCACTTCTGCGTCGTTTGACAAAGGAAGGGTATTTTACAACGTATTTAAAAGAATCTACAGAAGGTCCGCCACGAAAATATTATCAATTAACAGAGTTAGGGCGTTCGTATTTAGATGAACAATTAGTAGAGTGGGAGAAATTTACCCGTGGTGTGAATGCATTGATAGAGGAGGGACGACATGAATAAAGAACGGTTTATTAAAGAGTTACGGAGTGCCATAGCAAAAATACCTAAAGAAGAACAATTGAAAATTTTACAAGACTATGAAGAATATTTTCAGATGGGCCAATTGGATGGGAAAAGTGAAGAAGAAATGACAGTAGCTCTAGGCAATCCTAAATTAATTGGAAAAGAATTAGTGGCGACATATCAAATTGAAAAAGTTGAAAAAAACACTTCCATTGGAAACTTTTTAAAAGCGACTTGGATGGTAATAGGTTTAGGTTTTTTTAATTTAGTTATCGTACTTGGACCATTTCTCGTTATTGCCTCACTACTTCTTGCTAGTTGGGGTGTCGGAATAGGGTTTGCCGCTGCTCCGTTCGTCGTGTTAGTGAATGTGGCTATATACCCAGAGGTATTTTTACTGTTTGATTTGTTTAATTCGCTCGTACTTTGTGGATTAGGCCTATTCATCATCATCGCATCTTATGGTATGACGAAAGTATGTATGAGAGGTTTTATTCGTTATTTAAAATACAATACGAAACTTGTAAAAGGTGGGCTTGAGCATGCTTAATATGAAACGCTTATCTGTTTTAGCGGCAATTATTTTTATGATAGGATTGATTGGTAGTATTATGACATACAAAACCGTTCCAAAAGCAGATACTGTAACGGGAGAATTAGGTAGTACGGATTTTTCGAACATAGAAGTAAATGCCAGTGACGGAGAAATCTCGGTTTCATCTACAAATGAAACAAAACCTAAAGTAGAGGTCATAGGTTATAATCTTGAAGAAAACTTTTCCTTAAATATAACTAATGGAACTTTACATGTGAACTATAAAGATAAATCGAAAAAGTTTTTTAGTTTGGGCTTCGATACTCGGAATGTTAAAATTCATTTATTTGTCCCAGAAAATGAGTATGATGTAGTGAAGGCAGAGGCAGATGATGGAAAAGTTAATACGGACGGTTTACATGCGAGTGAATTGACATTGCATGCAGATAATGGACTATTAGAGGTGAAAGAAAGTAATGCAAAAAAAATGGAGGTAACCTCCGATAATGGCGAAATTAGAGTGGATGGCGTCACAGGCGAAACAGTTAAACTCCGAGCGGATAATGGGAGAATCATTTTTAGTCATGCAGACATCGAATCTTCGGAAATATCGACTTCAAATGGAAAAATTGAATTAACGGAAATTGCCGGTACTATATCCGCGAAAGCGAATAACGGAAAAATTCATTTTACGACAACAACATTAGCATCACCTTTAGAGTTCGTTACAGATAACGGAAAAATCCATATTGAAACAAGTGAAAAACCGACAAATGCGGAAATTCATGCTCAAGTTGATAATGGAAGTATTACTTTATTTGGTGAAAAGACTTCGCATGGCACATATGGAGCTGGAGAAAATAAAATAAATTTACGCGCGGATAATGGAAAAATAATCGTAGACAATTAAAAAAACACAGATATAATTGTTTTACGTGAAAAATGTATGTTGACTAAAACAGCTTACATATAGTAAACTATGCATCATATAAACATGAAAGGGTGATCCAATTACATGAACAACTAATCCTATTTTAAAGAAAAAAATTCAATAAGCACGGGAATAAGTTTGCCCATTTAACTTATTTCATCTCGCTTATATGATGTATTTTCGGAATAGGATTAGATCGTTATATGTAGTTGACCTTTAGAGAGGTAACTCTTTTAAGGTATACACCTATACGGTTTTTTAGCCTCCTATTCTGAATGAATATGGGGGTTTTTATTTTCCCCTAAATACAATATCGGGAGGAAAATATATGCTTTTACTTGAAGGAACATCGCTAAGGTATTTTATTCATGAACATTTATCACTTCAAATAAATAGTTTACAAGTGCACGATGGCCAGCGAATCGGTTTAGTTGGAAGAAATGGATGTGGAAAGACAACATTATTACATATAATTGCAGGAGAATTATTAGCGGATGAAGGAACGATTGCTCCGTCTACTTTTGTCAAATTAGTTCCACAACTAAAACGAACCGATACAACAAAAAGCGGAGGAGAAATAACACAAGAATATTTACAAGATGCTTTTAATAGTGAAGCAGGATTGTTGTTATTAGATGAACCGACAACAAATTTAGACGAGTCTCATATTGAGTGGTTAGAAAAGGAATTGCAATCGTTTCAGGGTGGACTAATCGTTGTGTCACACGACAGAGTATTTCTTGATCAATTATGTACAGAAATATGGGAACTGGATGATGGACGTATCACAATCTATACAGGAAACTATAGTGATTATGCGCAACAAAAAGAGTTGGAAAAAAATGAACAACAATTAGCATATGAAAAATATGAAAAAGAAAAACAGCAATTGAGAGAGGCAATTAGAAAAAAGGAGGAAAGAGCACAACGGGCAACGAAGAAACCGAAACATTTAGGTGCGTCTGATGCGAGACAAAAAGGGGCAAAGCCATATTACGCAAACAAACAGAAGAAATTAAGGAAAACTGCTTCCGCTTTTGAAACAAGATTAGAGAAATTAGAAAAAGTTAAGAAACCAAAGGAATTACCAAACATAAAAATGGATATGTTACAAAAGGAGCCGCTTCATTATCACATTGTTCTTCGTACCGAACAAATGAAGGCCGAGGTAGGAAATCGACGGCTATGGAAACCGGTTGACTTTCATTTGCGTAATGGAGAAAAACTTGCCATCATTGGGAAAAATGGCGTCGGAAAAACAACGTTATTAAAGAAAATATTACATGATGATAAAGAAATAATACGATCACGAGCAATTAAAATCGGTTATTTCGCACAAAATTTGACGATTTTAGATGGTGAAAAAACTATATTAGAAAATGTACAATCATCCTCAGAACAAAATGAGACATTTATTCGTACAGTACTTGCGCGAATGCACTTTTTCAATGACGATGTTCATAAAAAAGTAAATAT
>DXHX01000055.1 GCA_019113205.1 Candidatus Pseudogracilibacillus intestinigallinarum
ACTTGCGGAATTACTTGATATATTCGCAAGTTCATGGAAAAAAGTGCTTCCACCTGCGGAATTACTTGATATATTCGCAAGTTCATGGAAAAAAGTGCTTCCACTTGCGGAATTACTTGATATAATTGCAAGTTCATGGAAAAAAGTGCTCCCAATTGCGAAAATAAGTCATATATCTGTAAATCATATTTTATTTTGAATGGTATGTTTATCTACACCGTTATAGAAGGAAATTTTCAGTTTGCCTGATTTTATCGTGCTGACAGAAGCAACCGTGGGTACTGATTGGAGCTCAAACGTAGTATTTTCTTATTGTTACGTGGACGACAATTAGTTCTTCATACGACATAGAAAAGCACTTGCTTTGATTGATATCTTTATCTTATCAGAAGACACTTGATTTTTCTTTGTATTTTTTGATTAATTATTTACTACACAAAAGAGAAATCATTCATAAATGCGGAAGAACTATCTAATGTAGAAGCTTTTACATATGAATTTACTCGGGAATTTTTACAATCCACTAAAGAAGTAATGGAAGGATATTACCCATTTCAATCAAAAACAGGAAAATATATGAAGAAGTTTTAAAAAGAGGCTTGGATTTGAAGGGGAATTTGAAAAAATAGAAAAAGAAAATAAAAGCGGATCATGATATTTATAAAGTATTAAATGAGCAGGTGGATGAAGCAAAACATCAAACCGTAAAAATAACGTATAAAGATTCTTTAGTCTTAAAAACGAAGTAAAATTCCAAATTATAACAGTTATGTAACAGATGGAATAAAAGAAAATTATATATAGCTTTGTTAAATGTTGAATTGTCGATGTTTTTAAAGTAGAATTTTAAAATAATGGATAAAAATGCTTTTTCCTATTGTATTTCCGAGTTAATCTGTTATATAATAGATTCAAATAATTGTTTCTATACTATGACAGGAGGAAAGAGAAATGATTGATTATGTAGCAGTAGGGAAGATTAAGGTAGCAGAGGATTTGTATAATTTTGTAAACAGAGAAGCATTACCAGGTACAGGTCTTGATGTAGAACAGTTTTGGCAAGACTTCGAGCAAATTTTCGTTGATTTCACTCCGAGAAACAGAGAACTATTAGAAAATCGTCAACAATTACAAGATCAAATTGATGCTTGGCATAAAGAAAACAAAGAATTTGATGCAAGTGCATATAAAACATTTTTAGAAGAAATTGGATATTTAGAAAAAGAAGTTGACGACTTTAATATTAACGTAGAAAATGTCGATGATGAAATTGCGACAATGGCTGGACCTCAATTAGTAGTTCCGATTAACAATCCACGTTATGCGATTAACGCAGCAAATGCCCGCTGGGGTTCTTTGTATGATGCATTATATGGAACAGATATTATAAGTGAGGAAAATGGTGCGGAGAAAACAGCTGGATATAATCCAGTTCGTGGAGATAAAGTTATTGAAAGAAGTAGAGAATTTTTAAATGAAAATACACCACTGGCATCAGGTTGTCATAAAGCTGCGACGAAGTATGAAGTGGAAAATGGAACTTTAAAAGTAACATTAGAAAACGGTGACACAACAACATTACAAGATCAAACGCAATTCATTGGGTATCAAGGGGATGCTTCGGAGCCATCGTCAATTTTATTACAAAATAATGGATTACATATCGATATTCAAATCGATGGTACACACCCTGTTGGGAAAACAGATAAAGCGAATGTGAAAGATGTTGTATTAGAATCAGCATTAACGAGCATTATGGACTGTGAAGACTCCGTAACAGCTGTTGATGCAGAAGATAAAATCGATGTATACCGAAATTGGTTAGGGTTAATTCGTGGAGATTTAACAGCTACATTCCAACGTGGAGATAAAACGGTTACACGTACATTTAATGAAGACCGTGTGTATACAGGAGCTAATGGCGATGATGTTGTGCTATCTGGACGTGTATTGATGCTCGTTCGTAATGTAGGACATTTAATGGAGAACGATGCTGTACTAAATGAGGATGGTACAGTTTGTTATGAAGGAATTTTAGATGGAATTATTACAAGTTTAATCGCGAAACATGAATTAATTGGAAATGCAAAATATACAAACTCGAAAAAAGGTTCCGTATATATTGTAAAACCGAAAATGCATGGTTCTGAAGAGGTTGCATTTACAAATGATTTATTTGCACGCATTGAAGATGCAATTCAAGTAGAACGTAATACATTAAAAGTTGGAGTAATGGATGAAGAACGTCGCACGAGTTTAAATTTAAAGAACTGTATCCATGCAGTAAAAGAACGTGCAATTTTTATCAATACAGGATTTTTAGATCGTACGGGGGATGAAATCCATACATCTATGGAAATCGGTCCGATGTTACGTAAACAAGATATGAAAAATGCTACTTGGTTAAGCTCGTATGAGAAAAATAACGTACAAGTAGGTTTAGCTGCAGGGTTCCAAAACAATGCACAAATTGGTAAAGGTATGTGGGCAATGCCTGATATGATGAACGATATGTTAGATCAGAAAATTGGGCACGTAAAAGCGGGAGCAAACACTGCTTGGGTTCCTTCTCCAACGGCAGCAACATTGCACGCACTTCACTATCATGAAGTAAATGTAAAAGATGTTCAAGATAATTTGTTACATGCTGGGACATCAGGAAACTATAATGATGAAATTTTACAAATTCCTGTTGAAGCAAATCCAACATGGACACCAGAAGAAATTCAATCTGAATTAGACAATAATATTCAGACGATGTTAGGGTATGTTGTTCGTTGGGTAGAACAAGGTGTTGGCTGTTCAAAGGTACCTGATATTAATGATGTTGGCTTAATGGAAGACCGTGCAACATTACGTATATCAAGTCAAATGGTAGCAAACTGGTTGCACCACGGAATCACAACGAAAGAACAAGTGTTAGAAACGTTACAAAGAATGGCGGCTGTAGTAGATGAACAAAATGCTGGTGATGGATTATACCGCAATATGGCACCGAATTTTGATGAATCTATTGCATTCCAAGCAGCATGTGATTTATGTTTTGAAGGAACGAAACAACCGAATGGATACACGGAGCCGATTTTACAGCGTCGTCGTATCGAATTTAAAGAAAAAATTGGCGTTACACACGCTTAATAGAAAGAGGAATCTGGTTAAATCCAGGTTCCTTTTTTTGGTTTATAGAGTTGAATTCATAACAAAATACTGCTTATATAACAGTCTGTTCTATATCAAGATGAAGGGTTTATGAATAAAACAGACGAATAGAATGGAAAATATGGGGAAAATTAACATTAACTAAGCCCTGTTCAACAACAGATTATATAAATAAATAAAAAATATAATTGACTAAAAATACTTAAATATCAACACATTTGGAGGTTTGTTTATACTATAAATAAAAAAATTCTAAAAACTTTTATAAAAACCCTTGCATTTATTTTAATATGTACTATACTGTATTATAACAGATACAAACAAAGATGATCTGTTATACAAATGGAGGTGCAATAACAATGAAAAAAATTGAAAAAATCGCTTGCCCAGAGTGTGGAACAAGAGTCGTAGAAGCTAGTCTTACACTAGAGTGTGATTATTGCCTATCAAAAGTATCAGAGTAAATGTTTGTAGTGTAGTATAACAAAGTCGTTAGTAACATAGTTTTATAGAAAATCTATGAAACTTTTCATATAACAAAAAAAGATTATAGAAGGTAAATTCAAGGAGGAAAAAGAACATGTACAAAGAGAGAGCAGAGCAATTACAAAAAGATTGGGATACGAATCCACGTTGGAAAGGAATTAAGCGTCCATATAGTGCAGAGGATGTTATTCGATTAAGAGGATCATTAGATATTCAGCATACATTAGCTGAGCGTGGTTCTAAAAAATTATGGGATCTAATTAATACAGAGGATTACGTTAACTCATTAGGAGCTTTAACAGGAAACCAGGCAGTACAACAAGTTAAAGCTGGATTAAAAGCTATTTACTTAAGTGGGTGGCAAGTAGCGGCAGATGCAAACCAAGCTGGTGAAATGTACCCAGACCAAAGTTTATATCCAGTAAACAGTGTACCACAAGTTGTACGTCGTATTAATAACGCATTACAACGTGCAGACCAAGTTGAGTATTCTGAAGGAAATGTAACAAATGATTACTTTGCTCCAATCGTTGCAGATGCGGAAGCAGGATTTGGTGGACATTTAAACGTTTTCGAATTAATGAAATCAATGATTGAAGCTGGAGCTTCTGGGGTACACTTTGAAGACCAATTAGCTTCAGAGAAGAAATGTGGACACTTAGGTGGAAAAGTTTTAATTCCTACACAAACAGCAATCAAGAACTTAATCTCAGCACGTTTTGCTGCTGACGTAATGGGAACACCAACTGTAATCATGGCTCGTACTGATGCGAACGCTGCTGATTTAATTACAAGTGATGTAGACGAGTATGATCACCAATTCTTAACTGGTGAAAGAACAGTTGAAGGGTTTTACCGTACGAAAGCTGGCTTAGATCAAGCGATTGCTCGTGGACTTGCGTACGCACCATATGCTGATTTAATCTGGTGTGAAACAGCTGAACCAGATTTAGATGAAGCACGTCGTTTTGCAGAAGCAATTCATGCAGAATATCCGGATCAATTACTTGCTTATAATTGTTCTCCATCGTTTAACTGGTCAATCCATATGTCTGAAGAGGAAATGGATAACTTCCAGAAAGAAATTGCGAAAATGGGTTATAAATACCAGTTCGTAACATTAGCTGGATTCCACACGTTAAACTACAGCATGTTCGAATTAGCAGAACAGTACAAAGATAAAGGTATGGGAGCATACTCACGTCTAGTACAAGGTCCAGAATTTGCTGCGGAAGAAAAAGGGTACACTGCAACACGTCACCAGCGTGAAGTTGGAACAGGTTACTTTGATGAAGTAGCACAAGTAATTGCGAGCGGTGAATCATCAACAGTTGCTTTAGCTGGATCAACAGAAGCAGAGCAGTTTTAATAAACAGGATACAAAACTATCTTAGGCGGTTGCTTAAGATAGTTTTTTGTTTTTTCTTGTAATATAACAAAAATCATGTAAACTAAACAATTGTGAATATATATCATTTTTTTATAAATTGTTTAGCATTTTTCAAAAAAAGACAAGATTTGAAACATAATTGTAATATTACTACAATATTGTTGTCATTTTAAAATGTTATACTTGTAAACAGTTGAGTGAGAAAATAAAGAGAAAATTTACATATAATACTAATTTTAGGGAAGCGGGGAATTTTAAGTTGAAGAAAACTTTATTAACTTTAAGTACAGTAGCAGTTGTATCATTAGGTGGGGTAATTATAGGAAGTGATGCAGTTGGTGCTGAACCTTCTTTAGATGAGATTAATCAAAAACAAGATAAAGTTGATTCAAAACTTTCTAAAACAGAGAAAAAACTAGCAGAAACATTAAACAAAATGAAGGGTATTAATGAAGAAGTTGCTAGAATTGAAACAGCTATTAAAGCAAACGAAAAAGAACAGAAGAAAGTTAAAGAAGCAATTAATACATTAAACAGTGAAGTAGATACAATCAATGATAGAATTGAAGAACGTAACGAAATTTTAAAAGAGCGTTTAGCATCATATCAAGCGAATGGTGGAAACGTTCAGTTTATGGAAGTGTTATTAGGTTCTAAAGATCCAATTGAGTTTTTAAGCCGTGTAGATGCTGTAACAACAATTACAAATTCAGATATTGAGTTAATTGAAGCAAACGAGAAAGATAAAGAAAAAGTAGAAGAAAAAATTGACGAACAAAACGACTTAAAAGTAGAACTTGAAGGAATCGCTTCTACAATGGAAGAACAGAAAGAAGAAGAGAATAAAAAGGTTGCACAATTAAAAACAGAAAAAGATAAGTATGAAACAGAAAAATCTAAATTAACATCTGAAAGTTCAGAGTTAAAAGAGTTAGAGGCACGTGTATTAGCAGAATTAGCTGCACCAGCAGAAGAAGTAGTTGAAACATCAACAAATGAATCGAATGCTTCTACAGTAAGTACATCGAATTCTAATGGATCAAATAATAGTGAAGCAGCTACAAGCACTTCATCTGATACTCCTAAAAAGGAAAAGAAAGCTAAGGCACCAGCATATACTGGAGCAGGTGGATCAGCAATCTCAGCTGGAAAACAGTTTATCGGTCGTTCATCTTATGTATTTGGAGCGAAAAATCCATCAGCTGGACAATTTGACTGTTCTGGTTTCGTATCTTGGGCATATGAGCAAGAAGGAATTTCTTTACCGAGAAGTACAGCAGGTATGAGAAGTGTTGGTTCAAAAGTAGATTATAGCAACGCAAAACCTGGAGATTTAGTATTCTTTGATACGTACAAAACAGATGGACATGTTGGAATTTACTTAGGTGGAGGACAGTTCATCGGATCACAGTCTGGTAGAGGGGTAGAAATCGTAAGCATGAACAACTCTTACTGGAGTGGCGTATTCAGCGGTCACGTAAGAAGAGTTAAATAATTAAATATTATAATGAAAAGCTAGTATGAAATAGATGGATGACGACTCTATTTCATGCTAGTTTTATTTTGTTTGTATATACATAAAATGGAGTATGAGCATCATTTGTATGTAACTTTTTGTCACTCGTAGGTTGATTGCCTTGGACAAGCTGAAATTACATATTATTTGTAGGAGCCTATTTGTACTTCGTGCAATGTAACAGTTATTACATAATTTGAAATAATTGTATAGTCACATAAGCATAAGTTACTAAAATAGTAATATGTGCTTATTTTTTGTTTGAAATTTGATAATAAACTGTAATGAGAATCACATTCGTATGAAATGTTAGATTGTTATAATATGCTTTGGGGACAAAAAGAGGAAGGGAGTAAGATGCATTGAAGTATATAAAGTTATTTTTAGCGGTAGCAATTTTATTTGCTGGAACTGTATTATATCCAACAAATGACATTGCAGCTGAAAAGATAGAAGATATTCAAAAAGATAGAGAGAATATAAAGAAAGACTTAAAGAAAGCGAATAAAGAAATCAAAAAATTAGTGAAAGAAATAAAGGAACTTAATATAGAGATCAAAGAGTATAAAGAAACATTGAAACAAAATGAAAAGGCAATGAAAGAAACAAAAAAAGAGATAAAGAAAGTAGAAGAGGAAATTGAAAAATTAGAAGAGGAAATCGAAAAACGTTTTGACATTTTAAAAGAACGTGCAAAATCGATTCAATCTAATGGTGGCGACATTCAATATATCGAAATCTTATTTGGTGCAGAAGATTTTAATGATTTTATTAGTCGAGCAAGTGCAGTTAATACGATTGCTGAATCAGATGCAAGTTTAATTGAAGACTTAGAAAAAGATAAAGCAAAAGTTGAGAAAAAGCTTGCACAACTGGAAGATTTAGAACAAGAGTTAAAACAAATTAAGCAAAATACAGAAATGCAAAAAGAGTTAACGGAGGAAAAGAAGGAAAAAATAAAGAAAAAAGAAGCGAAGTTTAAAGCTAAAACGAAAAAATTAAAATTAGAAGATAAAGAATTGGCATCACTAGAGGCAGAAAAAGAAGCTGAAAATATAGGGACATCTTTTTCTGTTGATACTGCTAATAGTAACTCAACTTTAGGTTGGCCGACAGATGGTGGATACATTTCCAGTCACGTTGGAGAGCGTTGGGGTGCAATGCATAAAGGTATTGATATTGCTCGAACAGATCGAAGTACATCACCTCCAATTTATGCAGCTGAAGCTGGTACAGTAGAATCAGCTGGGATGAATTCTGGTGGTTATGGAAACATGGTAATTGTAGATCATGGTAATGGTTTAAAAACATTGTATGCACATATGTCGAAAATTACTGTGAAATCAGGTCAAAAAGTAAAGCGTGGAGAACAAATTGGTGTCATGGGTACGACAGGTGATTCGACTGGTATTCACTTACATTTTGAAGTACATAATAATGGCAACATTACAAATCCAACTACATTTTTGCGATAATATAGAAAATTGGTGTGAAGAAGGATATTCCTTTTTCACACTTTTTTATGCTCTTTTGACATTTACTTCCTCTACATAGTTATAAAGATGCTTTTAAATTCAGAAAAGTTGTACTATGATATAAGATGGGTGTTGATTAAACCTACATAAAAAACTTCATATATCATTTTGATGTTGCATATGCAACTTAATAAGGAATCAGGTGTAAATCCTGAACGGTCCGGCCACTGTAATGGGGAGCAATCTTTTGAATCCACTGGATAAATTTCCGGGAAGGAAAAGACAATTGCAATGATCCTAAGTCAGGAGACTTGTCAAGATGAGTATTATTTCGAACCTTCCGGGACTAAGGGGAAATATTCATTCATATATATTATACCTATGTATGTATACATACGTGTATTTATGATAAATATTCATGCTATAACCTTGAACAGGACCGGATTGTTCAAGGTTATTTTGTGTGGGAAATTATATGAGATCCAATTAAAAACTAAGGGGGAAATCTAATGACGAAAGGCAAAAAACAATTACATAAGTTGATATCTATTTTATTTATATTAGTAATGGTTGTTTCATGGTTACCAACAAATATTTTTGCCAATGAGTTGGTCGATGAAGAAAAACTTATCGAAACAATGAAGGAAGAAGTTGAAGAGGTAGACGAGGATAATATAGAAGAATCGGATGAAGCGAGCAGTACCGAAAGTGATAATAAAGAAAAAGAGGTAAATAAAACAAAAGAGACTAAAAAGCAAGAAAATGATAGTACAAAAGCTCAACCTAATTCGAAAGAGTTAAGTGAAGAAGAGGAAGAGCAAGATAACAAAAAAGATAAATCAGAAGATACGGAAGAAGTAACTGAAGAAACCGCTGAAGAATCTAATGAAGAATCCGAGGAAAAAGCTTTATCTAAGGATGAACTTAAATCTTTCGTAAATGAATCTACCAATAAAACAGTTAATTATTATAAAAATAATCAACCTGAATACACTGAATCATTTAAAGGAACACATAGTGATTTTTGGGTGTTTTCAGCACTATGGAGTTCTGGATTTAAAGATTTAGAAAAGGATTTTCCATGGAAAGAGAATAGTAATCCGTGGCTAGACTTTACGTACTGGTCGGAAGGGAAAACAGTAGCATCCTCAGACGCTAATGAAAATGCAGGGGCTATTATAGGTTCATTAATTCTTGGGTTAGACCCGTATGAGTTTGGTGAACAAAATTTAGTAGAAGATTTATTAGCGCTACAAAGTGATAGCGGCATGTTCTCTACAATATGGGGAGAAGCTTGGGCTTTTGTTGCATTAGATTTAGTTGATGCAGATTATGATCAAGATAAACATATTAAAGCTATTTTAAATGCGCAAAGTGATAGTGGGCTTTTTGGTGATACAGATGCAACAGGATGGACACTATTAGCATTAGCGCCATATATGGATCGTGCGGATGTTAAGGAAGCTATTAATAAATCAGTAGATTATATACACGAGGAATTTGTAGAAAACGTTGAATATCCGGGAATGTTTGGACCGAATGCAAATACTACATCTTCCGTTGTAATGGGCCTTGCTGCAGTTGGAGAAGATTTATATAGTGATAAATGGACGAAAGAAAATAGTAGTTTATTAGAAGACTTATTAGAGTATCAGCAAGAAGATGGTCTATTCTGGTGGCAGAAAGACAACGCTGGTGCAGCTAGCATGGCGACAGAACAGGCTTTACTAGCTTTAGCAACAGTAGAACATGGACAATCACCTTTCATTTCAATGAAAAATGAACTTGAAATTCCAGAGTTACCGGAAAAGCCAGAAGAACCAAAAGAAACAATTTTACCATTTAATAAAGAAGTACCGGCACATTCTAAGGAAGTATTTGAGATTGCTGATACACAAAATACTCTCACTATGCCAAGTAACTTACCTGAAAATACAACAATTAAGGTAAAAGATGTTACAAAAGAAACTGACCTAGTTGATAATAATTTGTCTATCGCAGGTAAAATACTTTCCTTTACATTAAATAATAAAGCATCTAATGAAGATCCATTTGTATTAACGATGTCAATTAATGAAAATGTGGACCTTACAAAACAAGATGTAGATGTATTTTATTATAATGAAGAAAAAAATCAGTGGGTGAAGCAAAACGGTCAAATAGATAAAGATAAACGTACCATTACAATTCATCCAACACATTTTTCAACTTATGGTGTTTTTGCTATTAATGATGAAACGAAAATTGATACATCAAAATTAGAGGCAAGTATTGAGAAAGCAGATAAAGAAACATTAGATGATAAAACAACAGACAGTAAGAAGAAATTTGAGGAAGCTTTAAAAGTTGCTATCGATATTATAAATAAGACAGATGCAACACAAGAGGAGATAGATGAAGCACAAAAGGCATTAGAAAAAGCTATTGAAAATTTAAAAGAGCGTGCTCCCCCTGTTAAGGTAAATGTTCGAGTAGAATCACAACAACAAACGTTAGTACCGACAACTGAGGTGGAAGTATCTCCATATGACTTAATGGAATATATTAACAATGACAATAATGGTAAATCACTCATTCATAATGAAGCAAGAGCAATTCATGCGATTATTCGTGCATTAGAAACAGTCGATGGTTTTGATCCGAAAGATGATCAACAATTTGGTTTAAATTATGGTGGAAACTATATTCAAAAGGTAGGGGATGTAGCAGAATTTTCTGCAGGCCCTTTAAGTGGTTGGATGTACTACGTAAATAATGAGTTTGCACCAGTAGGAGTAGCTGATTTTAAAGTTGAAGATGGAGATTCTATCGTTTTATATTTTGTTGAAAATTATATAGATTCAACATTTACGTGGTTTGATAAGGAATCATTTAAAACAAAAGCAGAGGAATCGTTATCACTTACTTTAAAAGGGGAAAACTCTGTCGAGGGTGCCCATATTTTAATAGATGAAAAACCATATGAAGTAGATGGAGAAAAGGTTTTAGTAGATAATGAAGGTAATGTAAATATTAAATTCTCCGAAACAGGTACGTATCATGTTTCAGCAGAGCGTTTAAATGATGCCGGAGAAAGTAATATTGTTCGTCCATATACGGTAGTTGAAGTTGTTGATACAGATGTAGTTCCAGAAGAAGATTCAACACCACCAACAATTACAATTACAGGTGTAAAAAATGGACAAAGGGTGTTAAATGAAGGAATTGAATTTAGCGTAAAAGCAGAAGATGATGTGGATGGACAAGTAGATGCTGTCGTAAAATTAAATGGAAAAGTTGTTAAACCAACAAAATCTACTACTTATGCTGTAAAACTGATTGAAGGAGAAAACACGATTTCAGTTGAGGCAGAGGATTCATCTAACAATAAAGCAAAAAAGGAAATTATTGTTACGTATGAAAAACCTAAAATTGATGAGTCAATAGAGAAAGCATTAACTGCTTTAAAAGATTATGTATTAAAAACAGGAGTAGACAGTGATTGGTTAGCTATTAGTTTATATCAATCAGGTGAAAAATTACCGAAATCATATAAAGATGTGTTCGTGAAAAATGTAAATGAACAAATTGTAGAAGCATTAAAAAATGACCGTTTAGCTATCACTGATGCGGAACGCTTGGCAATAGCAGCTTTAGCATTAGAAGTAGACCCAAGAAATGTGGACGGCGTTAATTTAATTGAGTTAATTTATAATAGTCCGGATCGTACATTATATGATGGTACAGTCGTCGATACGATGACATATCAAGGGAATAACGGTTTAGCATTTGCTTTAATTGCATTAGATGCAGGACAGTTTGATATTCCAGGAGATGCAAAATGGACAAGAGAAGCAATTATTGAGGAACTATTAGAAAATCAAAGAAAAGATGGAGCATGGAATTTAAATGAACAAAGCGATGCTCCGAATATAGATATTACAGCAATGGTATTAACAGCACTTGCACCATATAAAAACGACGAACAAGTAGAAAAAGCAATAAAAGATGGTTTCGCATTTTTAAGTTCGGTTCAAAATGCGGATGGTGGTTTTGATGGTGGCGAAGATGTAGGTGGTGTTACGAGTGAAGCTGCATCCCAAGTTATCATTGCATTAACTGCGAATGGTATGGATCCGAAAAGTGAACAATTTAACAGGTCCGTAACTGTAGTAGACCATTTATTAAATTATCAATTAGATAATGGTGGATTTACTCATTTATTTGGAGACAGTGAAGCAAATGATATGGCAACAGAACAAGCTTTCTTAGCTATAACGGCGTATAAATTGTTTATTGAAGAAGGAAAATCTATATATGATTTCGGAGTAACTGACGATGAGAATCTTGAAGGTACAGTTGACTTAGATAAAAACGAAGATAATGGTCAAAGTGAAAATGAAGATGAGAATGAAACAGATGAAATACCAGCAAACGACGATAAAACGTCTAGTTCAGAACAGGGTTCAGAACTAGACCAAGTGGAGTCAAATGACCAAGCAATCGGACAATCAAATCAAGGTATAAATAATAGTGAGCAAAATAGAACAGACATTAATGATAATGATGAGCAATTACCAAATACAGCTACAAATATTTACAATTATATGTTAATCGGTTTATTGTTTATGATTATTGGCGTTAGCTTTATTCTTCTGAGAAGAAAAAATGTATTAAAAAATAAGGAAGGATGATAGATTTGCAACGATTAAAAAAATTAATTCCTATTGTCTTACTTATGACAGTATTATTTATTCTTTCAGCCTGTGGTGCTTCGTTACAAAAGCCTACAGGACTGGAAGATAATAATGAATCAACAGAAGTAGTAGAAAATGATTCGAGTAATGAGACGGAAAATAAGACTAAAGAACAAGATAGCAAGAAAGATAAAGCCGATAAAAAGGATAAAAACGTAGATAAGAATGATGAATCTGAAGAGGAAGAAGAGGAAG
>DXHX01000056.1 GCA_019113205.1 Candidatus Pseudogracilibacillus intestinigallinarum
TTTTTCTTTATTATTTTCATCATATCAATGTTCGCAATCATACCTGTTTTTACAGCATCTACAGGAACGTCTGAAAACACAGAATCTAGTTGTTGTTCAATCATATCTAAAGATATATGTTCGATTGCTTGAACACCTGTTGTGTTTTGTGCAACGACAGATGTGACAATGCTCATACCATATGTTTGTAATTCCTGAAATGTTTTTAAATCAGCTTGAATTCCTGCACCCCCTGTAGGATCTGTACCTGCAATGGTTAATGCGCATGTAATATCTTTCATTAAAATTGCTCCTTTATTTTATTTTTAGGGATGTACATGACGTTATAATACGTAAATTTTCCCATAAAAAAACCAGATTCCTCGTGAAAGAATCTGGTTCGACTGCAAAAAAAGTCATGGATTCCTACTTCCCTCCGCTAGTTCGAACTAGATCAGGTTCACGAGGGTTAGAAATATCACGTACTTCTTCTCAGCCTTCAACGAAAAAGGCACCCCTAGTAGATTTCTGACTCTAGTATAGCAGATTATGTTGTAGTTGTCATAATGAGGTTGGGGGAGAGGACATTATCATTTTATTCGCACGTATATATTTCGCTATGTTTATGAAAAGTTACTAAAGTTATATAGAATGTTAAAAATTTATTAAATATGACTAAAAATCATGTATTTTTCCTTGTGAAATGATACAGTTAAGTATATATAAAATAAAAAGCGAGATGATACGATGAAAATTTGGATGAGAAAAATTGCCGTTGCATTCGTCGCTTTCATAACGTTAGGTTTATATGTTCCGTCATTTGATGTAGATGCACATGTAGGAAAAGCAGAGAAGACGTTTGATTCGTCTAAAGCGAATATTATTGCGGAGCAAATAACTACATATGATGTTGAGGAAGAGAATGTAGCTGCCACATTAATGGAAAAAGCTATTGCACAAACGAGCGTTAAATTTGGACCGAAGATTGAAAATCAACTAGAAAATGAGTTTCAAGAAGTAATTTTACCGAAAATGGAAGAAACTTTAACATCTATCTTTACAGAAGCGGGAGAAGATAGATTACCGTTTTATGAAATTACGGAAAACCCTGCAAAAGGATATGGCGAAAGAATATTTAATGTATATGATGTAAAAGACGAAAAGATAATTGCGAAGTTTCACGTTCGTCGAGATTTTAAACCGCAAGAAGGGTACTGGTTTAATTTCCATTATCATTTAGGGAAAGATCAGTTTGAAACACATTATGAACTAGGCAATATTTATTGGGATAAAAACATGCCACCGAAATGGATGGCGCAATAAAACGAAAAACACTTTGTCATTGGTTAGAAAAATGATAAGGTGTTTTATTTTTGTCAATTTTTTGCCACATATTGGTCAAAGAAGGTCATTTTTTATTGACAGATGACACTGTGTCATCTATAATGAAATAGAGTGGAAGTGACATTGTGTCATTTTGACTTTGTACTTAGGAGGAACTTGGATGCCGAGACAGACTTTTTATAATTTACCTACAGAAAAACAGGAAGTATTAATTGAAGCGGGAGAAAAAGAATTTTCACGAGTTCCATTATTTGAAGCTTCCATTGCGAATATTGTAAAAGAGGCGGGTATTCCACGCGGTAGTTTTTATCAATATTTTCACGATAAAGAAGATTTTTATTTTTATATATTAAATCAGTATGCAGATGAAAAAAGAAAACGATTTATTCGTTTATTAGAAAAGCATGACGGGAATATATTTTATGCAGTTAGTGATTTATGTGAGGATTTGCTTATTCGTATTGATATGACGAATGACAAACAGTTTTTTAAAAATATGTTTTTACATTTAGATTTTGAGACAGAACGTGCTTTTTTAAGTGATATGAATTATAGCGTACTTAGTGAACAATATAAGGAAGTAAGGGATCTCGTCGATACGACAATGTTAAATGCAGAAAATGATGAAGAATTATTTCATATGATTCAAATGTTATTATCTATGATGTTAGGGAACATCGCACGTAAATATGCAGTAGATATATCGAATGAAAAGGTGCTACACAATTTTACGACACAAATTAATTTAATGAAAAAAGGATTTAAAGCAAATTAATTAATGGAAAGAGAGAGGGTTCATGATGAAAATCAAACTATATGGTTCATCAACAGCATCAACGAGAAAAGCGAGAAGGTGGTTTGAGGAACATAATATTCCATTTGAATATCGCGATATTTTGAAGAAGCCTTTAAAGAAAAAAGAAATGCAACAAATTTTACGATTAACAGAAGAAGGTACAAAAGATATAATCGCGACAAGATCGAACGTATATAAAGAATTAGATTTAGACTTAGAAAATATTTCATTAAATGATTTATATACATTAGTAAATAAAAATCCAAAATTATTACGTCAGCCGATTATTTTAGGGAATGATAAATTACAAGTAGGATTTGATGAGTACAATATTCGTCAGTTTATTCCACGGGAAGAACGTAAACGATTTATTCATGATTCTTTAGCATTCGTGTAAAATTTAACGATACTTTACATGAAAGTAATGTTATTCATGATAGAAATGTTGTAGAATAAGAGAAACATTATTAAAGAGAGGAAGAAGTTCGTGGCAAAAAGAATATTTTACTTTTTATTAACAAACGTACTAGTTCTTTTAACAATCTCGATTATTTTCACGGTTTTACCGATTGGGAACTATATTGGAGAGAATGGGACTATAAACTACGGTTCTTTACTAGTATTTAGTGCGGTGATCGGTTTTACTGGTTCCTTTATTTCATTAGCAATGTCTCGTTGGATTGCGAAGCGAATGATGGGTGTGGAGATTATTGATCCGAATAATCCCAAAAATGAGTATGAACAAATAGTGGTGGAAAAGGTATACCGCTTATCTAGAGCAGCTGGTTTAACATATATGCCTGAAGTTGGAATTTACAACTCACCAGAAGTAAACGCATTTGCAACAGGTCCATCGAAAAAACGTTCATTAGTTGCCGTTTCAGCTGGATTACTAGATGAAATGGATGATGATGCGGTGGAAGGTGTTATCGCACACGAAGTTGCACACATTACAAATGGTGATATGGTAACAATGACATTGTTACAAGGTGTTGTGAACACGTTTGTTGTATTTTTATCTAGAATTGTTGCGCTTATCGCATCACAGTTCGTTCGTGAAGAAATTGCACCAGTCGTGCATTTCATCGCGATTATCGTATTCCAAATTTTATTCTCCATTTTAGGAAGCATCGTTGTATTTGCCTATTCACGCCATCGTGAGTTCCATGCAGATAAAGGTGGAGCAGATTTAGCGGGACGTGACAAAATGCGTCATGCGTTAGAAAGCTTAAAAGCATATGCAGATCGTGCTACAGCAGGCGAAGACGATACGGCAGTAGCTACAATGAAAATTAATGGTGCTAAAAAGGCAATGCAGTTATTCTCTACACACCCAGATTTAGATGAGAGAATTAGCCGTTTAGCATAATAATTATAATGATTCTAAAAAATCGTACGAGCTTATGTGCCGTACGATTTTTTTGTTCTAACGTTAGGGGAGAAGCATTTGGGTGGTAGTCGTTTTGTTCCCTTTTACAAAAGCTTATTTTTCGCTAAGACAGCTTTAATTTTTGTATATGTGAATGTATCTGGTAATGCTTCTTTCATTGGTTTCAATTTCTTCTCATCGAAATTTTCGTATACATGTAATACTTCTTTTTCTTCTTCATCGTTAAAGAAAATTTCCCAAGCAATTGGAAGTCCTTGGTCAAATGCCTTAAATAAATGGTTTTCAATTGTTTGTTCTTGTACATCCCGCATTTTTGCAATGTCCTTGATTGACTTACCAGACTGGAACAATTGATAACTTTGCATATGGGACGGTGTTTCAGGATCGTCAACTACTTGTTTTGCAATTGGACGCTTTATCGATGTCCCAATTTGGACCTTCTTTTTCACATGCGGATTATTTTCTTTCCATTTATTAATCGCATGTAAAAATGTTTCTCCGTATTGACTATATTTCTTTTCTCCAACCCCTTTAATTTCAAGCATTTCATCTTTTGTTGTTGGAAAGTAACGGCACATATCACGTAATGTCGCATCTGAAAATAGTACGTATGGTGGCACGTTCCTTTCATCCGCCATTACTTTTCGAAGTTCTCTTAATTCGCTAAATAATGTTGCATCGAAATCAGTTGTGTCAGCTGTCGGTACTTTTAATGTATACATTTCTACCGTCTTTTCTCCTTTTAAAACGGCGACAGATTGATAGTTTAGTTTTAAAGTTGGGTACATTCCTTCTTCCGTCGAAAGTAGTTGTTCAGCAATTAAAAATTGAATTTTTTCCGTAATGTCTTTTTCGGTATAAGAAGATAAAAGTCCATATGTTGTAAGTTTATGTAAATTGAATTGAATTAACTTACGATCTTTGGAACCGCGTAATACTTTTGCGGTCATGCTGACACCGAATTTTTCATTCATACGTTTTACACAAGATAAAATCATTTGTGCTTCTTCGGTTATATCTACTTTTTCGCCGTGTTTTTGGCAGTTACTACACGTTTCACAACGAGTATTAGAGGGAATATTAGTAAAATAGTCGACAATATAAGTACTTAAGCAACGGCCAGTAAAACAATAATTCGTCATCGCTTGTAACTTTTCATATTCTAGCTGTTTCATTTCTTCTTCCATTTCAGACTGTTCAATGAGAAACTTTTGTAATTGAATATCTTGATTGGAAAAAATTAAAACACAATCGCTATTTTCACCATCACGCCCAGCACGTCCGGCTTCCTGATAATAAGATTCGATGTTCATCGGCATAGCATAATGCAAAACATAGCGAACATTCGATTTATCTATACCCATTCCGAATGCATTTGTTGCAATAATTACTTGGCATTCATCATGTATAAAAGCGTTCTGGGCTTTTTGCCGACTTTGTTCATCTAATCCAGCATGATATTTTGCAACATTGTACCCTTTCCCATGTAATCGTTCATATAAGGTGTCTACTTGTTTTCTTGTTGCTGCATATATAATGCCGGATTCATCTTTTCTCTCTCTTAAAAATTGCTCAACGTAAGAAGTTTTATCCCGACCTTTTACGAGATGAAAGTGTAAATTACTTCGTTCAAATCCTGTTTGAAAGACATGATTATCGTGTATATGTAAAAGTTGTTGAATATCTTCTTTTACATCTTTTGTTGCTGTAGCAGTTAATGCAACATAAAGTGGGATATTCGTTAGTTGCTGCAATGTTGGGACGACAGAACGGTAACTCGGTCTAAAATCGTGCCCCCATTGTGAAATACAATGTGCTTCATCAAAAGCAATTAAGGAAATAGTTATGTTACTAATCGTTCGTAAAAAGTAGTCTGATTGAATTCTTTCTGGTGCGATATAGACAAATTTAAATGCACCTTGTTTTAAAAGTTCCATTCGTTCTTGTTGTTCAAATGATGTTAGGGAACTATTGATATATGTAGCGGAAATACCTAAAGTATTTAAAGAGTCTACCTGATCCTTCATTAAAGAAATAAGTGGTGAAATAATGATGGCAGTACCTTCTTTGGCAAGCGCAGGTAGCTGAAAACAAAGTGATTTTCCATTACCAGTAGGCATAATTGCTAATGTATGGTTATCACCCATAATATGTGAAATTGTCGCCTCTTGACCAGGGCGAAATGTAGAATATCCGAAGTAATGTTCCATGATGGATGTAATTTGTTGCACGGTATATTGACTCCTTTAACATTATAAAAATCGTGTAATCTTTTTATCTATCTCTATTGTACAACATTTTTTTATGGCATCATATAGGAATATATTGAATTAGAAAGGATGGGTGTAATGAGTGACTGGGTCATTAAATTGCTCATTGCGACAGTAGCAGGTGTCGTATTAGGGATTGAACGAGAAGCAAAACATAAACCTCTTGGATTAAAAACATGTGTTGTAATTGCTGTAACAAGTTGTCTATTAACGATAGTATCGATTGAAACGGCCTTTTTAAATGAACAAAATCCATTTATTCGGTCTGACCCAATGCGATTATCTGCACAAATTGTAAGTGGGATTGGTTTTTTAGGTGCAGGGGTAATTTTACGAAGAAATAATGATGTAATTTCTGGGCTTACGACGGCCGCAATTGTTTGGACGGCTTCAGGAATCGGGATTGCAGTTGGTGCCGGTTACTTTAAAGAAGTGGCGGTTTCTTTAATTTTAATCGTTATAAGTATACGTTTTTTACCTTTTATCGTTACAAAATTAGGACCACATACATTACGTGAGCAAGAAGTTAAGTGTACGATTTTTATGGATGAATTAACGACAGATGTTCAACAAACATTATTAGAAATAGAAAATGTGATTGGGAAACTACGAAATATAAAAATTAATAACCGGGAGAAAGAACTAAGGATTGATTTTATAAGTTTGATAGAGGCGAAGGAACATTCCATTATCACGTATTATGATGCTTTAAAAGAGATTGAAGGAATTAAAGGTATTGAAATTCACGGAAGATAGTGTGTAATAAAGTGTGCTAAACTAGTTGAAGCAAATAAGGGTGAACGGTAGTCTACTTAAACACTGTCTAAGTAAAGAGGACAGTTTCACACTTCACTAGTGCCATCTTTGCATATAAATAAAAAACAAGTGAATTTCCTCCTTAGAAGTAAAAACGGTGAAAACGAACTCTAAGGGGGAAAACCACTTGTTTTATGAATGATTGTTATAATTTTACAACACTGGTTGGCAAAGCCAAAATTAGTATTACAACACTATTGAAAACTACAGTACATCTCCGATGGGACATATTTGCATATAATCACTAACCTCTTACACGATTATATATCGAGTGAAACCAATAATTAACCAAAACGGATGAAGTTAAAATCTAAATTTAGACGTATAGCCTCTCAAAATTGTAAAATTCCATATTGTGTTTTGTCCTAATTGCTTTTGTCTCATTAATTATGATGCACGGAATGATTCCGCATTTTTGATAGCTGCATCGACTTCTTTAGTGTAAAGTACCTTCACATCGTTAGACCAAACGAAAATTTTTGCCATAACATCAATAATGTCAGCTTTATGACGTTTCACTTCTGCAATATTAAATAGTAAATCTCCCGTACGACGGTACATGAAATCAATTGGATGCAAGACCATTTCATGGTGAATACTGTACATTAATTTTGCATATAATGCATTTGGTAAATTTGTATCATTGTAATCAATATAGGAAATAGCTGTATCAATATTTGATCCAAATGTAGCAATTAAATTAGTAGCCTCATCTTTTGTAAATGATAGAGCTTGTAATTTTTGCATCCATGTTTCTTTAAATGTAGCGAAACCTTTTGATCCACCAACATCTCCACCTGAAATTGGTAATTGTTTCGTTTGACATGTTGCATGATCAAATTTTTTCTTCGGTACATATTTTTTATATAATAAGTCAACGATTGTTTCGGCCATTTTACGGTATCCAGTTAATTTTCCACCGGCAATCGTAATAATGTTCGATTCAGCTTCCCAAATTTCGTCTTTACGTGAAATTTCAGATGGATCTTTTCCTTCTTCAAAAATTAACGGACGTACACCAGCCCAACTTGATTCAACGTCTGCTTCATGTAAAGTTAAATGTGGGAACATATCTGCAATTGCTTTTAATAAGTAATCCACCTCAGATTGTAACACATGCATATCTTCCGCATTACCATCATAGAAGTCATCTGTCGTACCTACATATGTTTTTCCGTCACGGGGAATAGCGAAAACCATACGTTTGTCATGTGTATCAAAATATACTGCTTGTTTTAATGGGAATTTTTCTTGATCAAAAACAATATGAACCCCTTTAGATAATTGTAAATGCTTTTTCCCTTTTGCATAGTCTAAATGACGTAGCTTATCAACCCAAGGTCCACTTGCGTTTACGACAACATCTGTACGAACGATTACTTCTTTATGAATTGCTTTATCTAAAAAGCGTACACCGTTCACTTTTTTCTTTTTATCATATTCAAACCCAGTTACTTGTGCATAGTTTAAAATCGTCGCACCTTTTTCAGCGGCCTTTTTCATGACTTCTAATGTTAAACGAGCGTCATCAGTACGATATTCAACGTAAACACCGCCACCTTTTAATCCTTTTTCTTTAATAAAAGGTACTTTATCAACGACAGCATTTTTTGAAATCATCACTTTACGCTCACTGCGTTTTACTTGTGCTAAATTATCGTACATCGTTAATGCAACATTTGTCATGACACGGCCAAACGTACCGCCTTTATGGAAAGGAAGTAACATACGCTCAGGTGTTGTTACGTGTGGTCCATTTTCATATACAACTGCACGCTCACGCCCTAATTGTGCGACCTCTTTAATTTCAAATTGTTTTAAATAACGTAATCCGCCATGTACTAATTTTGTTGAACGACTGGATGTACCGCTTGCGAAGTCATTCATTTCTAATAATGCAACTTTTAAACCACGTGTTGCCGCATCTAATGCGATTCCAGCACCCGTAATGCCACCACCAACAATAACGATGTCGAACGTTTCATTTGCTAATTTACTTGTTGTTTCAGCTCTTCTTAAATTTGAAAAACTCATGTATGATTCGCTCCTTTATGTAGTTTATGCATAAAAAAAGAGAGCACAGAAAAATATTGCCTTCATTCAAAGCAATGTCATTTCTGGTCTCTCTCGTATACTCTAACCATTTTTTATTCATTTGATACTTTAAGTATAACATAAATTGATATGAAGTCCATACTATTATTTGAAAATAATAGGAGATTTATACGTCGTGTAACGATTTAGACAAAATATGATAATGGAGCCAAATGAAGCACGGAGGATGGGGTGTTTTGTTTATTATAATTGATCTTATTTGCAGCAAAAAAAGGAACGTATGCTATGATAGAGATAGGTATATTGGACGGATTTAAACGATGTCTAAAAATATGAATTTTAATATATAAAGTATTAATTGGAAGGAAAGTAGGGATGGATGTTGCAAGTTATCGTAACACATATGAATACAGATTTTGATGCGTTAGCATCGTTGTATGCGGCAAAAAAGTTATACCCAGATGCAACGGTCGTCTTATCTGACAAACAAGAGACAAAAGTGAGACAGTTTTTAAATATATATCGTGACACACTTAAGTTTACAGATGAAAAAGATGTAAATTGGGAAAATGTCACAGATATGATTATTGTCGACGTCGCAAATACAAGAAGAATCGGTTCTTATATGGACAGCTTAGATATGTCAAAAATAAATGTCATTGTATTTGATCACCATCCACCTAAAAAAGGGGATATCGATGATGCAGATTGCCAAATCGAGCCAGTTGGTGCAACGGTAACGTTATTGATTGAAAAAATGATCGAACAAAATATTCCGATTAGTTCTTTTGAGGCGACATTATTTGGACTTGGTATTTACACGGATACAAATGCGTTTATGAATGATATTACATCTGCACGTGATTTTAAGGCCGCTAGTTTTTTAATGGATAATGGGATGAGCCTAGAAATGGTCCATCAATTTTCTGAACATGTTTTACTACCAGAACAGCAGCACATTTTGAATGATTTATTTACGAAAATGGATGTCCGTTCAATAGATGGGCTAGAGATTGTTGTAGCGGCTAGTAGTTATGACTTTTTCCAAAGTGGGTTGGCGACGATTACAAGTCGTTTATTAGAAATTACAAATACAGATGCAGTCATTACGGTAGTCGGGATGAAAAATCATGTTCATATTGTTGGAAGAGCAAGTTCTGATCGTATTAATTTATTGCCACTTTTAAAGAAGTTTGAAGGTGGTGGACATGAAAAAGCCGGTTCAGCGATGGTAAAACGTTCGACTTGTGAGGAAATTTTGCCGAAAGTAATAGAGTACTTAGGTTTGATTTCTAAACCAGGAATAACAGTGCGAGATATGATGGTGTATCCTGTTAAAACTTTGACACCTGATACTACTATTGAAGAAGCAGGAAGAAAAATGTATCGATATGGCCATTCAGGATATCCTGTTGTACAAGAAGGGAAATTAATTGGCATGGTCACTCGACGTGATTTGGATAAAGCAAATCATCACGGACTTGGACATGCTCCTGTAAAAGCATATATGAGTACGAATTTAATTACCGTAACAGAAGAAAAGACATTAGAGGAAATACAGCAATTAATTATTGAACGAAATATTGGACGTTTACCTGTGATTCGTGATGGAAAGCTAGTTGGAATTATTACACGAACAAATATTATTGAAAAAATGCATGAATTAGCTTTAATGGAGGAAAGTGGAAAAGATCAACCGTTAAAAACGAATATGAAAAATGATCTGAAAGAACAACTGGAACATGATGCGTTCTCATTATTAGAAAAAATTCGCCAAACTGCTGAACAAGCAAAGATCGATGTTTATTTAGTTGGAGGTATTGTGCGCGACTTATTTCTACATGTACCAAACGATGATATCGATATTGTTGTGGAAGGAAGCGGGATTGATTTTGCTAAACAGCTGACAGAGGACCATGGTGGAGAAGTGATTATTCATGAAAGTTTTGGAACGGCCACATGGGAGACAAAGGATGGGTTTAGTATTGATGTAACGACGTCTAGATTAGAATATTATGATCGACCAGCTTCATTACCAGATGTGGAATCATCTTACGTAGCGGAAGATTTACAACGACGCGATTTTACGATTAATGCTATGGCAGTTTGTTTAACTGGGGAGAAGTTTGGAGACCTCATGGATCCATATAATGGACAACAAGATTTACGCGATGGAAACATTACAATCTTACATAATTTAAGTTTTGTAGAGGATCCAACGCGGATTTTACGTGCAGTTCGTTTCGAGACGCGATTTGAATTTTTAATGGATAAACAGACAGAACAATTAGCCTTACAATCGATTAGTACGATGCGTAATCTATCTAACCAACGAATTGTCGATGAATTAATCCGTATTTTTAAAGAAGATAATATTGCGCGAGCGATGATGCGCTTATACGACGTAGATTTTTGGAAACAATATAATGTTGGTATCCCACTATCTGACGTAATTGAACGGGTGAAGAAGTTACGAGTATTATTTGATATGTATGAGCATGTGGAACCTGACTGGTTCCATTATGTCGCAATTCCATTTTTTAATCCTCCATTTCATGATGCAATAAAAGAGTTTGCTTTGACGAAAAAAGAAATGAAATTTGTTCGTGCTGTGGAGGAGTTTTTCCGCATGGATGGATGGCGTCAAACGGAACGAAGCGGGGATATACATGCTTATGCTAAACCATTTGAGGATGACGTACTATTATTTATCCTATCTGTTTCCTCCATTGAAAATGAGAAAGTCATTTTGCAATATATTGAAAACAGGAAAAAACTGGAGCAATACATTACTGGAGCAGATTTAATTTTAAGAGGATTAAAACCAGGCGCACATTTTAAAGAATTATTATTACAATTAGAAATTGCTACATTGAACAAGGAAGTAACGACAAAAGAAGAAGCATATGCATGGATTGAAGCAAATATACAATAAACAGAAATAAAGGGATATACAACACGATATATTCGTACATGTACATCCCTTTATTCTACATACTGTTTCTTCATACTAGTTACTATCCTTTTTCCTTTCTGATTCTACGTCTTTTTTAATTTTGTAATATTTTTCTGCGCCTAAACCACCTTCACCAATCATTTTAGAAATTTCTTTACGGCGTACTTCTTGTTTTTTCTCGACTACTTTACGATCGTCTTGTGCCATTTCATTTCCTCCTTTCAATGAAAAATGAAGTGTATTAAGTATAGGTTCTACTATTATTATATCATTTTAACTGAAAATTTCCACTACTCTAATCCCTATTCTCAATAGGGTTTACATGTTTAAAAGATTAGATTAAGGGAATAATAGCTTTGTCTTTATCTTTTACTTTTTAGGAGAGATGTTTATGAATATGTCTTCAAGGTTTATAAAGTTTATCGGTGGCAAAAACCTACTTTTCGGGTTATTAACATTATTGTTATTAGGTGTTGTCATCATGATATATAATAAAATTTCATTCGTGTTTCAGCCGATTTTTATTATATTATCAACGATAGTTCCACCTGTTATTCTTGCATTTATTGCGTACTACTTACTAAACCCAATTGTAAATTTACTAGAAAAAGTGAAAATTAACCGGTTGTGGGGAATTATTATTATCATTATCGGTTTTACTGGAATCGTCACAGGTCTATTATTTGTTATCATTCCAATTATAACTAGACAAGTGAAAGAATTTGCTGCTAATTTTCCTGATTATATGGATACATTGAGTGCGACAATCCAAGGGTTACTACATCAATCTATTTTAGAACCGTATTATGATGAGGCGATGGATTGGATTGATACTAACTTAGGTGATTTACCAGCAGAGCTTATGGCAAATGCAGGAAGTGCGATTGATGGGGTTGCGAGTGTTGCGCAAACAATTACGACGATTGGGATTACAATTGGTACATTCCCATTTGTACTTTTCTTTTTATTAAAAGATGCAACGAAATTTAAAGAATATTGTTTACGTTTATTCCCTAAAAAATTTCGCCACGATATCCATGAAATTTTAAATCAAATGGATACACAAGTTGGTTCGTATATTCGCGGACAAATTCTCGTCGCATTTTGTATTGGAGTACTATTATTTATCGGATATTTAATCATCGGATTAGACTATGCGATTATTTTAGCTTCCGTTGCGGCGGTGACAAGTGTTGTACCGTACTTAGGACCAATCATCGCGATTACACCAGCAATTATTATTGCGATCGTAACGTCTCCTTGGTTGTTAGTGAAACTAGCAATTGTATGGGCCGTTGTTCAATTTTTAGAAGGACATTTTATTTCCCCGAATGTGATGGGAAAGACGATGCAAATTCATCCATTAACAATTATTTTCGTGTTATTAGTTGCTGGAAAACTGTTTGGAGTGGTCGGAATGATTTTAGCTATTCCAGGATATGCGTTATTGAAAGTACTCATCACGTACATTTTCCAAAAGTTTAAAATTCGATATAATAAATTTTATGAAGAAGGTTATGAACGGGAAGAAATAGAACAGTAAAATTAAAAGCTAGGAAACGATTAGAGTAGATTTCCATCTAATTGTTCCTAGCTTTTTTAAGGTATTTATTTTTCTGGAATGTCGCACCCATCTGGACCGCAAGTGTCTTCATTGTTTCCAATTGTTTGTAATGGAGACATTTTGTTTTCTTCTTCCCACACTTGTTGTAATGCTTGTGTGAATGTTTCTGTCGGTTGTGCACCTGAAATAGCATATTTCCGGTTGATGATAAAAAATGGTACACCCGTTATTTGGAATTGTGTTGCTTCCTGTAAATCCGTTTCTACTTCTTCGCGAAATGCTTGTTCATTACATAATGTTGCTAATGCTTCTTCTTTTTCTAATCCAACAGCAGCGGCAATTTCCGCTAATTCATCTAGATTGCCAACATCTTTTGACTCGAGAAAGTGGGCACTTAATAATGCTTCAGAGATAGCGGCACCTTTTCCTTTTAATGCAGCAAACTTTGCTAAACGATGGGCATCAAATGTATTCGTCTGTTTCATCGTATCGAATTGAAAATCTAATCCAACAAGGTTGGCTTGTTGTTTTACATGATTCGTCATTTGTTTCACTTGTTCCATCGACCCGAATTTCTTTGCCAATGTTTCATAATAATCTTGTCCATTATAACGTGGTGTATTTGGATCCAGTTGATAACTTTTGAATATTACTTCTACATCCTCTTTATGAGGGAAGTCGGCTATAGCTTCTTCTAATTTTCTCTTTCCTATATAGCAAAAAGGACATACATAATCAGACCATACTTCAATTTTCATTTGTATATTCTCCTTTATCGTTTATACGTTCAATATATCATTTATCTTTATACGACGTAAAAATATTAGCTTAATATGTCGGAACGGCATTTACATAAGAGGGACTTTTCGCTTAAAATGTACAATGGGAGTTTGAAACTTATAGTAGAGGGATGAAGAAAATGCACAGGAACATAATGAAAGTACTACCAGGATTACTCCTCTGCTTTGTTGTTATGATGCTCGGTATTTACGGAGCAGAACTAATTGGTGTGATGATGAAGCAGATGAATGTAATTGCACCGGAAAGTAATACACCAATTTCAGGAATTTTCGTAGCAATTATTATCGGGATGATTGTTCGAAATGTATTTGGTTTGAAGGAAATGTTTACATTCGGCATGAATTTTTCGGTAAAACGTTTATTACGTTTCGGGATTATTTTGTTAGGCTTGCGGCTTAGTTTAGTAGAAGCGGTGAAATTGGGAGCATTAGGTATTCCGCTTATTATTGCTTGTATCGCTTCAGGATTTTTCTTAACGATTTATTTAACGAAAAAATTACAACAATCCACCCGTCTAGGAATGTTAATTGCAACTGGAACAGGTATTTGTGGAGTAACAGCAATTATGGCAACAGCCCCTGTTTTGAAAGCGAAAGATAATGAAATTTCGTATGCGGTAGCTAACATAACTATTTTTGGGTTAACTGGAATGGTCTTATATCCATTATTAGCTAATTTTTTATTTGGGGATGACCCTATTAAAACGGGAATGTTTTTAGGTACAGCAATTCACGATACAGCACAAGTAACTGGTGCCGCATTGATTCATGCACAAATGTTTCAAATGGATGATGTTATTGATGTTGCTACTGTAACAAAATTAACCCGTAATTTATTTATCATCGTGATGATTCCTCTCGTTTCCTTTTTATATTTTAAAGGAGAAGGGACGAATAAAGGAGAAAAAGTGCCAAAATGGTATACATTTATTCCATTATTCGTTATCGGTTTTTTATGTTTATCACTCATTCGTACTATTGGAGATGCTACATTAGATAGTACTGGTGCAGCATTCGGAATGTTAAACACGTCTTTATGGGAAATGATATATACGAAAGGAAGTAATTTTGGAACGACATATTTACTAGGAATGGCGATGGCTGGTGTCGGATTATCGACTGATTTCCGGATGCTTAAAGGAATCGGTTGGAAGCCTTTTTATATTGGATTAACAGCAGCATTAACGGTCGGATTTGTCAGTGCTTTGTTAATTAGTTTATTCGGAGGATTCGTGCAAATGTAAAAGATTGGGACAGATTGTTTTGGGTAGTACCCCCTTAAGGTTAAAGTGAAATGCTTGCGTTTGGGGTGCAACATCCAGACGGTTTTGTCTCAATCTTTTTTTGTCCATAGATGCAATTCATACATATTTAATTAGGTTATATTAAAATGATAAATATTTAAAACATATATATTGAAATAGAGATAATTTTTGTGTATGATATATATAACATGTAAAAAAGGGGATAGAAACAATGACAAAGTGGAATGTAGATACAACACATACAAACGTAGGATTTTCAGTAAGACATATGATGGTTTCAAAAGTTAGAGGTTCTTTTGGTAACTTACAGGGATTTGTAGAAGGAGATGTCAACGAATTAACAGGTGCAAAAATTAATTTTGAAATCGATGTTAACTCTATCGATACAAAAAACGAAGACCGTGATAATCATTTACGCTCAGGAGATTTTTTCGACGTAGAAAATTATCCGAATATCGCATTTGAATCAACAAACATCGTTGAAACTGGAAAAGATGAATATGATGTAACTGGTCACTTATCAGTGAAAGGAACGACGAAAGAACATACTTTCAAAGTTGAGCGTACTGGTGAAGGTGTTAATCCATGGGGCGTAACCGTAGTAGGATTTGAAGGCCGAACAAAAATCTCACGTGAAGAATTCGGGTTAACGTGGAACCAAACATTAGAAACAGGTGGCGTCTTAGTAGGCGACGACATCACAATCGATATTGAATTACAAGTAAATCCAGCATAAGTTTCGCAATTTTGGCGTGTTTCTATTTTGAAGAAACACGTTTTTTTATGTGCAGAGTGTGGGAGTGTTACGGGAAAAATATGTACTAATTTTATTGTCCTGTTAATATTAGTATCGTAGTTTTATAAGTAATTGGCATGTATACAAAGGGAGGTAATCGTGATGTGATAAAAATTGGTTTTATGTCGTATGTAAAAACGATAAAACTTGAGATACTATCTATATATTCGCAAGAGGGGCGGCTTTTTCACGAAAACTTGCGAAATTACTTGGTATATCCGCAAGTAAACCGGCAAATCGCTCACAACTTGCGAAATTACTTGATATATCCGCAAGTAAACCGGCAAATCGCCCTCAACTTGCGTAATTAACTGATATATCCGCAAGTTTACGGAAAAAAATGCCTCAACTTGCGGAATTAACCCATATAAGCTACAAGTAAACTGAAAAAATGAAAATGAATCAATTAGAAGACGGTACGATTGAAGTAGAGAGACTATCAGTTGGATCGTTAAAGATAAAAACAAACTATAAACAAAAGGAGACTAAGAAAGCACAAAATTAAAGTAATTTTCAGCAACGTGAGTATGAACGGAATATAATAGTTTCGTAGAATTCACTTAGAATATTGGATGCTCTGGTTAATAGCATAGATTCTATAAGTTACATATAAAAACGTAATAAAAAAAAACGCCCGGCACTTTACGTACCAAGCGTTACCATTAATGGAGCATGTCGGGCTCGAACCGACGACCTCCTGCGTGCCACGCAGATACTCTCCCAACTGAGCTAATGCCCCATAACAATTTTATTATAAGATAACGGCTCTGAATAATCAATGGACATCATGGCACTCATCAAGGAAGCATGTATTTTATAGACTACATACACAAAAATTGGACACTTAATAGTTTTAAATCTTTTTACTATTGCAATGCCTATTTTGTAATACTTCCAACATCGCTTCTTTAATTTCTTCATAACCTGTACAACGGCAAATATTAGATTGTAGCCAATTTTTAATATCATAGGCGGTCGCATTTGGCTGACATATTGATAAAGCGTGACAATTCATAATAAAGCCGGATGTACAATAGCCACATTGAAATGCAAATTTTTCAAGAAAAGCTTTTTGTATCGGGGTATCTTTTAAACCTTCAATCGTAGTGAAGTTCTCCCCATCTGCTTCAACAGCTAACATGAGACAAGATTTCATTGGTCTATTACCTTTTAAAATTGTACATGTTCCACAATCGCCATTTTTACAACCAGGTTTGGCACCAGTCAACCCAAGTTCATCCCTTAACATATCTAATAAAATAGTCGCTTGTCTTACATAGATAGTTTTCTTTTCGCCATTTATAGTACACGTAATTTTTTGTCTCATTGTTATTCCTTTCCAAATTCAGAAATTATCTCTTTTACAAGCCCATGAAAAATAAAGGTTCGAAATTCACTTGAACCATTCATATCATCTAAAATAGGGGAGGGTAGTTGTTCAAGTGTTTTTTGAATACGATTTTTCAAAGGTTCGTTCCTCTCATTTAACGTCGTATCAATCATGTCTAGTTGGAATGGAGCATGACATAATCCGCTAAAAGCAAATCTAACAATATGTGGCATATGGATAGCACTTATTGTTACTAGTGGATAACCAATTCTTCCATTTGCTGTTACTTTTTTACTTGTAAAAGGCATGTTCAAAAAAACCTTATCAATTTTAAATTGCACAATAAATGCTCCGTGTTCTAACATTATCTTTCCAGTTTGTATATTATATATTTGTTGTATAGGAACTGTGTGTAATCCCGTTGGACTAGCAATTACTACATCACAATTTGTTAAAAGAAGGGGTAAAATGGCTTCTTTATATTTCAAATTGCTACAAATATTGCCTCCTAATGTTATTTTTTCACGAGATGTATGATCAGCGATTCTATTACATACTTTGCTCAACAACGGGAAGTGAGGTATTGTTTCAATAGTTGCTAAGGGAATAGAGGCGCCAATAATAAAAGTGTCGTTTTCTTCTTTTATTTCGTGGCACATATTTATATTTTTAATATCGATGACAGCTTTTACCTCAGTATAAAGTGTTTCAATTCGTCTAAAAGTAATAAACTCTGTTCCGCCGTTAAAATAAAGAGGGGATTTTTTGTTTTCACTTAATGTATGAAATAAGCCAAGTGCTTCCTTTATAGTGTTGGGACGATAATAGTCAAAGTCAGTTGCAATCATTTTTGTATCTCCTTTTTTGTTGCCAAATATATTCAGGATATAATGGGAGTTGATTTAATGGAGTATCAACTGCGGCAGATAAACTATTTGCAAGGGCACCTGACATGCCGACAATACCGTGCTCGGCGAGGCCTCTTGCGCCGTACGGACCATCTGCTTGTGGAGTCTCAATAAACTCGACAGTGTAGACGGGATTTTCGCCAAAGCGTAACATGTGGTAGGATCTGAACTGGTTGTTCAATACTTGGCCAACATTATTGTATATAAAACCTTCACGACTAGCCATACTTAAACCCATTTTCATTGCACCCATCACTTGTCCTTTTGCTCCCATCGGATTTAAAATTGTTCCCGCATCCATCACTGTTACAGCACGAATGATATCATAGTAGAACGTATCAGTTTGAAGTTCTACCTCAACCGCTTGTGCTCCAACCGTCCAAAATGGTGCTGGCTTTGTTTGTCCATTCACCATGTTCATTTTTGTTAAATGTTCCATAATAAAACCGCCGTGACCGATGACGAAAGTGCCAACCGTATTCCCATTTGTAAGTTGATAGCCAAAACATACATCCGAAATATTGACATACTTCTTCGGATTACTTTTTATGTATACTTTTGCGTTTTTCACTTCTAAATGCTCCGGCCTAGAATGTAATGCGAATGATGCATTGTATTTTAATTGTTTTTTTACATCTTCAGCAGCTTCTAATACTGCATTTCCGACCATATGTGTCGCAGTACTTGCAACAGTTTTCCAATGTTTAGGACTTGTTTGTGTATTTATTTCCATGTTCACGTTAATTTTACTCTCGTGAACTTGGAGACTTTCCGCTAAAATTTGTGCTAATACTGTTTTCGTACCGTTTCCTATTTCCACGACACCGATATTTAAATTTATACTGCCATCTTTATTGAATGTAATAATTGCACCAGCTGAAGCATTAGTTGGTGACATAGAAGCCTTCCAAAGACATGCGATTCCCTTGGCACGAACGATATTTTGGCTGATTTGTGTAACTTGCCCCTCTTCCCATTGAATTAATTTTTTTACCCTTTCTAGACAGGAAGTAACATTTCCGATATTTCCCTTTGTTAGAAGAGCTTGACTTGGAGTAGTATCACCTGGTTTGATGGTGTTTTTTAATCGTAAAGTTATCGCATCTATACGTAATTTTTTAGCTAATAAGTCTATCGCTCTTTCGATTGCAAAAATTAACTCGCCATGTCCATAGCCACGAAAAGATGTAGCATATGGATTGTTTGTGTAAATACAATATGAATCACATGTAACATGTTTAATATTGTATGGACCAGTACAGTTTAGCGCAGCAGAATTTGTAATATCGGACGATTCATCGACATAGGCACCGGCATTAAAAAAGAGTTGAATGTTTGCCATCGTTAATTTTCCGTCAATTGTTGCACCAAGTTTTACAGTTGCGTCCATTCCGATATGGACAGGAGAAGTTACCATATCAACTTCCCTCGGGTTATTTATCGCCACCATCCTCCCACCAACAGCTTTGGAGGCAATATATGCAATAAATTCCAATTGAATCGATGCCTTTCCCCCGAACGCACCACCGACAAATGGGGTATGGACGATTACTTTATTTTGTTCAATCATAAAATATTTACTAATCATTTGTTTGATTACAAACGGCGCCTGACTAGAGCTATGAACATGTACAACCCCATTTGGTAAAATTTCTACTTTTGCTGTGCGGGTTTCCATTGCAGCGTGATCAGATTGTGGCAAAGAAACCGTTGTTTCAACGACGACATGGCTTTCGGTTTCCCCAGTTTTCATATTTCCTTTCCGGATTTTTACATGATTGGCGATATTTTGTTTCGGTTTAGGTCTAATATTTTTTAGTTGTGTATAGTGTTCAAAATTTTCATGTATGCGTGTTTGCTTTGTAGTCATTGCTTCATGTACAGTAGATAGGTTTGGTAAGGGATCATATTTCACATGAACAACATTACAAGCGTGCTGTGCTTCATGTTCACTATCAGCAACAACGACTGCAATAGGTTCACCGAAGTATCGTACTTTTTCTTGAGCCAAAATGGGTCTATCTTCAACTGTTGATCCGACCAAAACAGGACAATCTTTACCTGTTAATATTGCGCGAACACCAGAGCATTTCAACGCTTTAGACGTATCAATAGAAATAATATTTGCATGTGCATGAGAGCTCGTCACTAATCTTGCATGTAGCATCCCATTTTGTATATTGTCTGCCGTATATTTTGCGGCGCCAGTTACTTTGTTGTTCCCTTCGATTCTTGGCACACTTTGTCGTATCATGTTTTATTCAACCACCTATGAAAGTTTTGTAGCAATATTGTTTCCAAAAATAGGGAATGTATACAACGGAAAATATCTCGAATTAAAACATTCTTATTGACAGATACTTTTGAAACGTGTAAAGTGAAATATAGTTCGAAGTTGAGATATATTCTATTTTTTATCTCGTATTAAATATATATTAATTTGAATTATGTTGGAGGGTTTTAGATTGGTAATTTCTATTGTTATACAAGTTTTATTAGGAGTAGGTTTCATTATGTTTGGGTATCAAAAATTTGTTTCACCAGATATGAAAGAAGGTTTTAAGTATTTTGGTTATGGTGATAGCTTTCGAATATTTACAGGAGCATTTGAAATAATTGGGGCTATTTTTTTATTAGTAGGAATTTGGATGGGAAACTTGGCGCTTATTGGAGCAATAATGCTTGTTTTAGCAATGGTCGGTGCGGTTTTTACACATATAAAAATAAAAGATACAGTTAAAAATATGATGATGCCAATTGTTCTATTATTGCTAAGTCTTATTGTCGTTGTCATGAATGTTTCAGCATAAGTTAATTTAGAATCGGGAACAATTTAATTTATATAAAATTTTATTGAAAAAAGGAGAATGAAATTATGACGAAAGTAAATGTAGCAGTAGTTTATTATAGTATGGGTGGAACTAACTATGAATTAGCAAAATGGGCAGAAGAAGGTGCAAAGGAATTGGGGGCAGATGTAAGGGTGTTAAAAGTACCTGAATTAGCACCGCAGTCTGTTATTGATGGTAATGATGCTTGGAAGGCGACTGTTGATCAAACATCATATATTGCTGAAGTAACATCAGCAGATATCGAATGGGCAGACGCAATTATTTTCAGTACACCGACAAGATTTGGTGTGATGGCATCACAAATGAAACAGTTTTTAGATACTCAAGGTGGACTATGGGCTTCAGGTAAGACAGTTAACAAAGTAGTTAGTGCAATGTCTTCAGCACAAAATCCACACGGTGGACAAGAAGCGACAATTTTATCCTTATATACGGCGATGATGCATTGGGGAGCAATCATTGCAGCGCCAGGATATTCAGATTCGTCAATTTTTGCTGCGGGAGGAAACCCTTACGGAACAAGTGTGACAGTCGATCAAGATGGGAACATGGTAGAAGATGTGGAAGGTGCTGTGAAATACCAAGCAAAACGTACAGTACAGGTCGCACAATGGGTAAAAGATGGAAAATAATATTGAAGTGATCAAGCTAGGGCGCTATGAAGCGCCCTAGCTTTTATATTCGCAAGTTCCCTCGTAAATCTGGTTGCACTTGCGAATATACGTAATAATTCCGCAAGTTCTCCCGTAAATCCTGCTCCACTTGCGAATATACGTGATAATTCCGCAAGTTCCCGTGTAAATCCCGTCACACTTGCGAATATACGTGATAATTTCGCAAGTTCCCTCGTAAATCCCGTCACACTTGCGAATATACGTGATAATTTCGCAAGTTCCCTCGTAAATCTGGG
>DXHX01000057.1 GCA_019113205.1 Candidatus Pseudogracilibacillus intestinigallinarum
CTTTTCTTGTTTTTCAAGGAAAGGAGGTGAACAACTATGGAGACTTTCTTTGAGTTTAGTAAAGAAGTGTTGAAAGGAATTGTGCGTGCTATTAGTGCGCATCTATTTCGGAAAACCTTTTTAGACAAAGAGAAAACCACCCGACGCCGTGACAAGCAAAAGGGTGGTTCTCAAAAATAAATTTATTTATGACAACCATCGCCTGTACGGCTGAGGCTGCAAGAGGGAGGATGACAAGCCTTCCTCTTTTCTTATCTATATCCATTTTAACGTAAAAACATGCATAAATCAATGGACTTTACTTTATAAAGTAGAGTTTACACAATTAAATAAAGAGTAGTATAAAGAGATAGAACGAGAGGCAAACTTATTTTCAGGTGCAATTTTATGACCGTTTGATGTTTTTCTGAAGAATTTCATTTGATTGAATGAAAAATAAATCTTGATGCACACAAGGAATTAAAGGAAAGTGGTCTGTCTCATTACAAGTATTAGGTTACAGAGCGGTTGAACATGCTTTGATCCATGCGAAAGAACATCGGAATTTTGATGCAACATTGGCATCGAAGGGGTTATTTGAAACAGGAATCGTTAGATGATGTTATAGCTATTTAACGACCACAAAAAATGAAGTCTATTTTCGATTTAGTAATACGTGAAAATATTGTTGATATTCATTTATTTAAAAGTTATTTACCCAAAAAAATGGATGAAGAGCATGTCGAGTCCGTTACCTTTTAGTAAAAAGAATTGCTGCAATCATGGTTGTAGCAATTCTTTATTTTAGAAAGAAATTCATGAGATATGTAAGAAATTCCCATGTGTAAAATTAATTTTTTAGGGTACATAATACGTAACAAATAGAGTTTTGGGGGTTATGGTTGTGTATGAGCCGAAGCGTTTGACGATCATCCAGATGAACGATACACATGCATATTATGATTTGCATCCGGAGTTGTTTCTTGAAAATGGAAAAGAAGTATTTCGGGATTGTGGTGGGTATGCGCGCATTGCGACAATTTTAAAAGAGGCTAGGAAAGAAAATCCTGATGGGGTGCTTGCGCTCGATAATGGCGACACTTTTCACGGGACATATCCTGTTGTGCAGTCGAAAGGGGAGGCGCTCGTGCCAATTATGAATGCGCTTCAATTGGATGCGATGACGGCACATTGGGAGTATGCGTATGGACCGAAGCAGCTTGAAAAATTGGTGCATTATTTAAAATATCCATTACTTGCGTGTAATTGTTATTTGAAACAAACGGATGAGTTAATGTTTCCGTCTCATATGACGATAGAACGAGCTGGATTGAAAATTGGCGTTATCGGGATTGCTAAACATATTGTCGATAAGACGATGCCACCTGAATTTTCTGAAGGGGTGTATTTTACGCGTGGTACAGAGGAGTTGCCACATATTATTGCGACCCTTCGTACGGTAGATCGTGTCGATTTAGTAGTCGTTTTATCTCATTTCGGTTTTCCACAAGATGTAAAACTTGCTCGGGAAGTGGACGGAATAGATATTATATTAAGTGGCCATACACATCATACACTCCGTAAGCCTGTTGTGGAAAATGATACGATAATTATGCAATCCGGTTGCCACGGGGCACATGTTGGACGGCTTGATGTGGAAGTTGGTTTTTGTGGTGTGGAACATTTTGAACATCGTTTAATAGAAGTGACGGAAGAGGTGACGCCTGATCCTGAAGTGGCGGAGCTTGTGACGGAGTTAGAGAAACCGTATAAGGAAATGCTCGATGAAGTTGTTGGAGAAACAGGAGTAGCGTTACATCGGTATGGGCAGTTAGAGTCGACGATGGACAATTTATTATTGGAAGCTTTGTTATGGGAGACGGAAGCGGATGTTGCGTTTTCCAATGGTTGGCGCTACGGCGCACCGATTGCACCTGGTCCGATTACGATGCGTGATATATGGAATATCATCCCAACGAATCCACTTGTTTCAGTCGTCATGTTAACTGGCGCGGAGATATTATCTATGCTGGAGGAAAACTTGGAGCATACATTTGCGGCTGATCCGTATGAACAGATGGGTGGCTATATGAAGCGTTGTTTAGGATTGAAATTGTATGTGAAATTGGAAAATCCACCAGGAATGCGTGTGCAAGATTTGTTTATTGGTGACGAGCGGTTGGATAGGGAACGAACGTATAAAGTGGTGTTTGTGACGGTGCAAGGTGTTCCGAAAAAGTATGGGAAAAATCGTTTGAATTTAACTGTGCGTGCGGTAGATGTATTACGAAAATATGTGGAAGAGTGCCAAGTTGTTTCGCCGAGACTTCGTGGTACGGTGACGGTTGTGTAAATTAAAAAACTCCCCAATCGTTTCTACTCCTAAACTGTTAGGAGGTAGGACGATTGGGAGTTTTTTGAATATGAAATAATGAGGTTTTATAGCTGTTTTTTATTTTTTTCCTTAAAATTTCGATGAAAATCTTTTCGTTTTGTCTTTGAATAAAGATATTCACCATGATTATTTAAAGCGGTACTATCGCATTTTCAAAAAGGTTCCTTTGTACGTTTTACTTCACATGTAATTTAATTTTGAAATGTAAAATTCGGTAATCAATGACATCGGCAACACGATAATAAATGATTCTAATTTTTATGCCGTCTCCATGTTTATTGTGCACATAAAAATAATCTCGACCATCCATGACTGCGTCAAGTTCATTCATGATGAATTGTTCAGAAATATCTTCGCGTAAAAAACGATTTATTTTCTCAATCACTTCATCTCTAATATTCATTTTTTCCACCTTATTAACTTTCTCGTATTCTTTTTATTTGTTTATTTCCTATTGTGATGTCATAAACTTCGCAAGCGATCCTCCTTCCGTGAGCAAATTTTGATAAAAAGAGCGGTTTCATTTTTGTTTTTTCGCTCACAAACTAATTTTTCGACCCTTCCGAACGGGTCGCCCCTTCCCTATATAGATTATTCTACGTTTATATGCTAAAATCCTTTTAATTTCCACAAAATGTTTCAAAATGTTTTTTTAAGGTGATAAACATAACAATTTTTTCGTATTAGCGATACGTTAAATTTACAATCGTTTCTTACAATAAAGATGAATGTTTGATGTAAAAGGAGCGAACGACATAAAATTATTAACACCTGGACCATTAACGACGAC
>DXHX01000058.1 GCA_019113205.1 Candidatus Pseudogracilibacillus intestinigallinarum
AATGGAACATAGAGAGTTTCAAAGAGATCCAATCCCAAATAACATGCAAAGAGATAATACAGGGCAATTCGAATCATTTAGAAATGATACGTATTTTCATGAAGGTGGACACCATCGTTTGACGTAATATAAACTGTAATAATTCAAGATACCTTGCATTATGTGTATAATATAACATAATAGTATGCATATTTAATGTAGGAAAAGGGATAGAAATTATATGTTTATCCCTTTTCTTCTATACGAATATATTAAAGGATGAGGTAGATGGAACAAATAGTTGAAAAAATCAAGGTATGGTTACAAAATCAAGTAAAACAAGCAAATGCGAATGGATTAATTGTCGGTGTTAGTGGTGGACTAGATTCGGCGGTAATCGCAAACTTAATTAAACGTGCATTCCCGAATGACTCACTTGGTGTCATAATGCCAATTAATAGCAACCCGACAGATTTAAAAGATGCGGAAGCAGTTGTACAAGCATGTCATATTACATCCATGAATGTAGACTTAACGGCGACACATGCCTTAATGATCGAAACGATTCAACAGGAAGTTAATCGTGTTAGTGAGTGGCATGAAAAGAATGCTCGAATTGCAGATGCAAACTTACGTGCTCGTTTACGAATGAGTACATTGTATACCATTGCAAATAATTACAATTACTTAGTCGTCGGAACAGATAATATGGCTGAATGGTTTACAGGGTATTTCACGAAATACGGAGATGGTGGAGTCGATTTACAACCAATTGTAGATCTAACAAAACAAGAAGTTCGTGAACTTGCACACTTTTTACATGTACCTGTGGAAGTCATTGAGAAAAATCCGAGTGCAGACCTTTGGGTGGGACAAACCGATGAAGAAGAAATGGGGACAACATATGCATATATTGATGCTTATTTAAAGGGGGAAGAAATACCTGAAAAAGACAAAGAAGTTATTGAACAATTACACGCACGTACAGAACATAAACGTAATATTGCAACACAATTACGTCTGAAATAAGGTACATTCTTTCTTTACTAGCATAATTTTGCTATACTGAAAAAGGATTTTAGTCCAAGTGAGAAAGGGGACAGGAACATGGCTGGACATTCAAAATGGCATAATATTCAGAGAAGAAAAGGTGCACAAGACGCAAAACGTGGAAAAATATTTATGCGTCATGCAAAATTAATATATACAGCAGCAAAAATGGGTGGTGGAGATCCTGAAATGAACCCATCACTTCGTACGGCAATTGAAAAGGCGAAGGCAGATAATATGCCAAATGATAATATTGATCGTGCGGTTAAAAAAGCTACAGGTATGCTAGATGGGGCAAACTTTGAAGAAGTAACATATGAAGGGTACGGACCGAATGGAACTGCTGTCATTGTACATGCATTAACGGATAACCGAAACCGTACAGCATCAGAAGTACGACATGCGTTTAGTAAAAATGGTGGTAACTTAGGAGAAACGGGTTGCGTATCATTTATGTTTGATCGTAAAGGGTATATTGTTATTGTAGACAAAGAAGAAAAAATAGATGAAGACGAATTAACTTTGGAAGCAATTGATGCAGGGGCAGATGATATCGAAGTCGAAGAAGGTGTATATGAAATTTATACGACACCGGATGCATTCCAAGAAGTAAATGACCATTTACGTGAAGCAGGATACGATATTGAAGAAGCGGAAATTACACTTATTCCACAAACATATACTGCATTAGATGGTGATGCTAAAGAGAAAATGATGCAAATGATTGACATGTTAGAAGAAAATGAAGATGTGCAAGATGTGCATCACAATTTAGAAGAAACTGAATGATGACTTGCTCGTATAAAGGGGAATTTCATGATTGCTTATATTAAAGGACAATTAACGTTTATATTAGATGAATCGATTATCGTTGATGTAGGTGGCATCGGCTATGAAATTGTATGTCCAAATCCATTCATTTATCAAAATTCTTTACAAAAGGAATTATTTATTTTTACGTATCATCATGTACGAGAAGATAATCAAACTTTGTATGGATTTAAAGATGAAGAGGAAAAATATTTATTTACTAAATTAATTTCTGTTTCGGGTATTGGTCCTAAAAGTGCTGTTGCTATTTTAGGGAATGCAGATGTAGATGAATTTATTGCAGCGATTGAACAGGAAGATGAAAAGTATTTAACGAAATTTCCTGGTGTCGGAAAGAAGACAGCTAGACAAATTATTTTAGATTTAAAAGGCAAATTAACAGCCGTATTCTCTTTAGAAGAAACGACAACGACCGTCTCACATACATCATCTACTCACATCTCAGAAGCGAAGGAAGCATTGAAAGCCTTAGGATATACGGATAAGGAAGTTAACCATGTTATGTCACAACTGAAAAAAGAAAACATAACAGAAACAGATGAACTTATTCGAAAAGCATTAGCATTATTTGTGAAAAATTAATGTAAGCTAGGAAAGGGGATCGTGATGGAAGACCGTATTGTAACTGGGGAACAAAATGAAGATGACAAACTAGTAGAATTATCATTACGTCCTACAATGCTAGCTGAATATATAGGTCAGCATAAAGTAAAAGAAAATTTAGATATATTTATTCAAGCGGCAAAAATGCGTGAAGAAGCATTAGACCACGTATTATTATATGGACCACCAGGACTTGGAAAAACAACGTTAGCTGCTATCATTGCCAATGAAATGGGTGTACAATTTCGTGCGACATCAGGGCCAGCAATAGAACGATCAGGCGATTTAGCCGCGATTTTGTCTTCTCTTGAACCAGGAGATGTATTATTTATCGATGAGGTGCATCGCATCCCACGTGCAATTGAAGAAGTATTATATCCAGCAATGGAAGATTACTTTTTAGATATTGTCATTGGCCAAGGGCCAAGTGCTAGGTCTGTTCGTATTGATTTACCACCATTTACATTAATTGGAGCAACGACACGTGCAGGACTTTTAACAGCACCTTTACGTGATCGTTTTGGTGTATTAAGTCGATTAGAATATTATGAACGGGATGACTTATGTGAGATTATTGAGCGGACCGCATCTATTTTCCAAATGCCTATCGAAAAAGAAGCGGCATTAGAAATAGCCGGACGTTCACGTGGTACTCCACGCATTGCGAATCGTTTACTAAAACGTATCCGAGATATTTCACAAGTTAGTGGAGAAAAAGAAATCTCATTAAAAACAACAAAAAGGGCATTAGAAATGTTACAAGTGGATGATGTTGGACTCGATCATATTGACCATAAATTTTTACAAGGTATCATCCAAGATTTTCAAGGTGGTCCTGTCGGTTTAGATACAATTGCAGCAACTATTGGTGAAGAGCCACAAACGATTGAGGAAGTATACGAACCTTACTTATTACAAATCGGTTTTATTCAACGAACTCCGAGAGGGCGTATTGCTACCGAAAAAGCATATGAACATTTTGGATTAAAAAGGTGAAATCGATGCAATTCGGAAAAATGTTTATTTTAATAGGGATCGTCTTTATTGTTATTGGTGTTCTTTGGACATGGATTGGAAAATTACCAGGAGATATATCGTTTAAAAAAGGCAATGTATCTTTCCATTTTCCAATTATGACATCTATCGTCGTATCGATTATTTTATCGTTATTGTTCGCTATCATTTCACGTTTTAAATAGGAGTTAAAAATATGGATATTGAATCATATAATTATCATTTACCAGAACATTTAATTGCACAAACACCACTAAAGGATCGCACATCATCAAGATTTCTTGTGTTACATAAAGATACAGGAGAAATTGTACATGATCATTTTAAACATGTGACGAATTACTTGAAAAGTGGAGATTGTTTAGTATTAAACAACTCCAAAGTAATTCCTGTTCGATTATTTGGTGTGAAGGAAGAAACATTTGCTAAAATCGAGGTGCTACTATTACATGAAAATGAAAACAATGAATGGGAAGCACTCGTAAAACCAGCTCGTAAGGTAAAGGTTGGTACAAAGATTTCCTTTGGTGATGGAAAACTTGTTGCAACTTGTGTCGAGGAAAAAGAAGAAGGGGCTCGAGTATTACGTCTTACGTATGAAGGAATCTTTCTCGAAATATTAAACGAATTAGGAGAAATGCCTTTACCACCATATATAAAAGAACAGTTACAAGATGATGATCGTTATCAAACGGTGTATGCAAAGGAAGAAGGGTCTGCGGCGGCACCGACAGCTGGTTTACATTTTACAAAAGAATTGTTAGAAGAAATAAAGGCAAAAGGAATCCATATCGTTTATGTCACACTACATGTCGGTTTAGGAACTTTCCGTCCAGTTACAGTTCATGAAATTGAAGAACATGATATGCATAGTGAATATTATCATATGTCTAAAGAAGCAGCTGAAACATTAAATCATGTTAAAGCAACTAATGGACGAATCATTTCGGTGGGCACGACATCAACGAGAGTGTTAGAAACGATTGCAAATGCACATGATGGAAAATTTGTCGAAGAGACAGGATGGACGAACATTTATATTTACCCACCATATACGTATAAAGCAATAGATGGGTTAATAACGAATTTCCATTTGCCAAAATCAACACTTTTATTATTAATTAGTGCCTTAGCAGGAAAAGAGTTGATTTTTAAAGCATATGAAGAGGCAATCCAACATGCATATCGTTTCTTTAGTTTTGGAGATGCAATGTTTATTTTGCCAAGTGAAAAAGATAAAAAGGATGACAAATAAAAATGGCAATTACGTATGAATTAATTAAAACGTGTAAACAAACAGGTGCTAGACTTGGTAAAGTTCATACACCACATGGTACGTTTGATACTCCGATGTTTATGCCAGTAGGAACGTTAGCAACAGTAAAAACAATGAGTCCAGAAGAATTAAAACAGATGGATGCACAAATTATTCTTTCCAATACGTATCATTTATGGTTACGTCCTGGGGAAGATATCGTAAAAGAAGCAGGTGGTCTACACCGATTTATGAATTGGGATAGACCAATTTTAACAGATTCTGGTGGATTTCAAGTATTTAGTTTAAGTAAAATTCGTGATATACAGGAAGAAGGTGTTCATTTTCGCCATCATTTAAGTGGAGAAAAGCTATTTTTTTCTCCTGAAAAGGCGATGCAAGTACAAAATGATCTCGGACCGGATATTATGATGGTGTTAGATGAATGTCCTCCATATCCTGCGACATATGAATATATGGAAAAATCTGTTGCACGTACATCCCGTTGGGCAGAACGTTGTTTAGAGGCACATAAGCGTCCACACGATCAAGGGTTATTTGGTATTATCCAAGGTGGAGAATATGCAGATCTTCGTAAACGTAGTGCAGAAGATTTAATATCCCTTGACTTTCCAGGTTATGCAATTGGAGGGTTATCTGTTGGAGAACCAAAACATATTATGAATCAAGTGTTAGAAGAAACAGTGCCATTTATGCCTTCCAATAAACCACGTTATTTAATGGGGGTTGGTTCACCTGACTCATTAATTGACGGTGCGTTACGTGGAATTGATATGTTTGACTGTGTTTTACCGACAAGAATAGCACGAAATGGTACATGTATGACGTCAAATGGACGTTTAGTCGTTCGTAATGCTAAATATGCGCGTGATTTTTCTCCAATTGACGAAAATTGTGACTGTTACACATGTAAAAATTATTCTCGAGCTTATATTCGTCATCTAATTAATACGAATGAAATATTCGGATTTAGACTTACTACTTATCATAACCTTTATTTTCTGTTAAAATTAATGGAGCAAGTCAGAGAAGCTATTCAAGAGGATCGACTTGGAACATTTAAAGAAATCTTTTTTGAACAATATGGGTTCAACAAAGATCAACCGAAAAACTTTTAGGAAGGAGGGTTACAATGGATACATTAATATCCCTATCACCAATTATTTTAATGTTTGTTATCTTTTATTTCTTATTAATTCGTCCACAACAGAAGCGACAGAAACAAGTAAGAGAGATGCAAGATAATTTACAAAAAGGCGATTCAATCGTTACGATCGGTGGATTACACGGTGTCATCGATGCAATTGATGAAGGAAAAGTTATCATTAAATCAAATGATGCTCGATTAACATTTGATCGTGCAGCCATTCGTGAAGTAAAAGTAGACTAATTTTACATACATCGAAATAAAAAACATTTCATCGAAAATAGATGAAATGTTTTTTTGTGTCCATACTTATACTCAGCTAATAAAAGTTGTTCTTCGTTATGTTATTTTTTCCATAAAATATTTTTAAATTGTACAAATTCCTCTTTTGTAATACAGCGAAAAAGAAAAATAAAGAAAATATATAAAAGAACAATCATACATAATAAAATGATAAATATAAGGATTCCGTCAATGATTATATACATTTTCAATATATATGCTACTGCATATGTGCTAATAAACAGTAAAACTAAACGGAACACATTTTTTAAGGGAGGAAAAAATTTAGTTCGACGATACAACAGTAAAAAATGTAAACACATAACAAAGAGAACATACATGTTAAGAGCGATGACGACACCATAAATTCCAAATGTCGGATGTGACGTAAACATAATTAAAATAGAAAATTTCACAATTGCTCCTAAAATATTATTCCACATCACTTCCCGAGCATAATTTAATGAAATAAGAATCGTTTGTAACGGTGTATGTATATAAAGACATAGAAAAAATGGTGCCATCATTTTTACAAATAGACTTGCATTACTTGTACCATATATATATGTTAAAATAGTATTGGCAAACAATATGAAAATGATGGTTGCAACAGCACCAGATAAAAATGAAAAGCGAATTGCTTGTTCCATTCGTTCAAACAATACTTTTTGCTCATTTCGTGTTTGCAGCATGGAGACAGATGGTAATAATGCTACAGAGATAGAATTTGTAATAAATGTTGGCAAAAACAAAAGCGGCATAACAAAGCCAGTTAATTCTCCATATTGTTTCGTTGCATCAATTGTACTATAGCCAGCTATTTTTAAGCTTTTTGTCACGAAAATAGGTTCTAAAAAATTAGAAAATGATTGAACTAATTTACTCGTCGTATGTGGTAAGGCAATTGTCAATAAACTACTTAATATATGTGATGATTGGTTTGCTTGTTTTTTCTTTAGTCGATTTTTTTTATATTGATAATAAAGAAATAAGAATGAAGCAATTTCGCCAATTGTAATCGACACTACTGCACTAACTGCAGCATGTACAATGCCAAACTGGATAAAATAGTGGATAGCAACATATACGAAACCGATACGAACGATTTGTTCAATCACTAAGCCGATGCTTTGTGGTTTCATATTTTGCAACCCTTGAAAATATCCTTTAAATAATGAAGAAAATGCGATAACTGGAATAGCCGGGGCCAATGCGTATAATAAATATTCTGTTCGTTCATCAGTTAATAAATACGTTGCAATGGTCGGTGCAAAAAGTATGAGTGAAACAGTAAAAAATATGCTCGTACATGTTATAATAATGAAAGCATATGTCATTATTTTTCTGATGCGACCTTCGTCGTTTTTTGCATAAGCCTCTGCAATGTTTTTAGAGATTGCTAATGGCAAGCCAATTTGCGTTAGAGTTAAAAGGAGAAACAGTGTGGGCATTACTAACATATATAGCCCAATTCCTTCTTCGCCCATTAATCTTGCTGTAATCATTCGGTTTATAAAACCGAGGAACCTTGTCAACATACTAGCAACAATTAATACAATTGTGCCATAAAGAAAAGATTGTTTTGTCACAACCTCACCTTTCTTTCTATTAGGAAGAAATACGATTATAATCATATATATGCTCTATAACCTTACATAAATGACATAAATTATCGATTTCATAGAAAGGGGTTTATCGATGGAAAGAAAACATGTACGTGAATGGAAAAAACATGTCTATCCAGCATTGAAAAGTAAAGAATCTGAATTTAGACTAATTGGGTATAACGAAATAACCGTGGATGAGTTATGGCGTTGTTTAATGGAAACAATATGGAAAAAGAATCCGGAAAAATATTTACATGAAATTATTCAAGATATTTTTCATCTTCCAGCAAGTACGTACATGAATTTCATTACAGTAAATGCATTGAAAGTAGATGATAGTGATTTAATGGCATCGATTCAAGCAGTTACAAACAATGAACAACCGTAAACGAAGCTTACCTAAAGAGAGGAAATGAATGCATGAAAAAAAGAAGTAGAATTATAGCGTTTCTCATTATCGTCGTAGCATTTATGTCGATTATTGGAACGACTGTAACAGATATTAGTAAAAAAATTAATTTAGGATTAGATTTGCAAGGTGGATTTGAAATCCTCTATGAGGTTGAACCAATTGATGAAAATCAAAAGGTAGATCGATCCCTACTTGAAGGAACGGTCCAAACATTAAATGACCGTGTAAATCGATTAGGGATTAGTGAAACAGTTATTGATATTGAAGGGGAAGATCGAATTCGTGTGCAATTAGCTGGTGTTGATAACCAAGAAGAAGCACGGGAAATGTTATCGACTTCAGCAAGATTATCGTTTAGAGATATTAATGATAAAGAACATCTGTCTGGTTCCGATATTAAGGAAGGTAGTGCAAAACAAGATTTTCACCAAGATACGAATCAACCAATTGTTACATTACAATTAAAAGATGCGGAGAAATTTGCTGATGTAACGACAACGATTAAAAATATGGGCACAGGACAAAATCTACTCGTCATTTGGATGGACTTTGATGAGGGGGAAGATGCATTTTTAGATGAGGTAGGAAAAGCTGAACCAAAATATATTTCGGCACC
>DXHX01000059.1 GCA_019113205.1 Candidatus Pseudogracilibacillus intestinigallinarum
GGGGATTTAGCATTTCGACAAAAGGCGACAGAACGAATTCAAGAGATGATGGAACGTGCAAAAGCGGTTATTATTGTGACTCATAGTATGCATTTTGTAGAACAAGTATGTACTCGTGCATTATGGATTGACAAGGGTCGACTTCGTTTTGATGGAGATGCAGAAGAAGCGGTGAAATTATACCGTGAAGCGATGGGAGTTAATGTTCCGAAACGAAAGAAGAGAACAGGCTTAAAGAAAAAGACTGCACCAAAAAAATAACACAAAAAATAACGAAGAAGAAATCTACTGAACAAAAGACAGAAAAGATCTGAGATGAAGAAAGTAATATCGATAAAGGCAGTAAATAATTTATTGTGAAAATACTAAGAAAACATGTTGAATAGCAAGTGTCAAAGAGGTGGCAAATAAATTGGCGAAAATACGACAACTATTAGTAGGGGGCGTAGATTGGATTCTATATACTGTCTTATCAGAAAACATTCGTAAAAAAATCTCGGAGATGTTTTCAACGAAAAGAAAGGAAAAAATTAAGGCGGTATTGAATTACGGTGCTCACCGAAAGAAACAAATGCAATTGAAACAATTAAAAAATCATATGTATACATTGGGTTTTGCTGATAAAGGGTTAGAAGATTTAAAGAAGTTGTTACATGAGGAACAAAAACCTATGTTAAAACGTATGATAGCTTGGGAAATTGCATTGTGGTATGCAAATTTATATACTAAAGATGGTGCGAAACAAGCGTTATATTATTTAAATATTGCCATTTCCGGTGAGAAAAATCGTGATCAACAGCGTAGAGTTACGGTGTTACTTTCTGAGAGTTTATTAATGTTAGGCGAAACAGCTAAAAGCCAAGAAGTTATTCAACAACAACTGGAAAAAGAGGCTCATCCAGACTTATATTTTGCGATGGCCAATACGGTTTCAACTATACAAGATAAGCTATATTGGATAAATAAGGTATATGCTTCTAAAAAACAAACACCGATTACATTTAAAAATGAAAAGAAACCGAAATATGATGATATAATGATGGCTCAACATGCAAAGACAGTACTAGATGACGATAAAGTGACGGTTATATTACCAGCATATAATGCAGTTGATGGGATTACAATTGCTATTGAGTCAATTTTGCAGCAAACATGGCAAAATATTGAATTGCTTATTGTTGATGATTGTAGTTCGGATGAAACTTTTAAACTTGCTCAATCGTATGCAAAAAAGGATGAACGAGTAAAGGTGTTTCAAACAGAAAGAAATAGTGGACCATATGTTGCAAGAAATATTGGATTACAACATGCGACTGGTAAATATATAACAATAAATGATGCGGATGACTGGTCACACGAACAAAAAATTGAAACACAAGTAAAACATTTACAAGAAAATCCGGAAGTTGTAGCAAATACATCGGAACATGCGAGATTACTCGAGGAATCTTTACAATTTTATCGACGTGGTACACCTGGAAAGTTTATTTTTCCGAATATGTCTTCGATTATGTTTCGCAAGGATATAGTAATGGAGAAATTAGGGTATTGGAATTGTGTTCGTTTTGCTGGAGATGGAGAGTTTAAACGACGTTTAGTCAAGACATTTGGTCCAAGCAAATATGTCGATTTGCAATCTGGTCCATTATCATTACCTAGACAATCCGCAAATTCTCTAACTGGTAGTTCAGCATTTGGATATAATGGTTATTTTATGGGAGCTAGAAAAGAGTATGTTGAAAGCTTAGAATATCACCACGCACAAAGTGACAGCTTATATTATCCATTTCAAATAGATAAACCTATTTTTACTGTGCCACGCCCAATGTGGCCTAATAAACAACCATTAATGACAGAAGTCGATATATTATTAGTGGCTGATTTTCGTTTAGTAGAGAAAGAAGAAGAGAAAATAACGGAAGTATTAGCACAATTTATAAAAAAGAATAGAAATAGGAAAAAAATAGGGCTTGTGCAAATATATCATTATGACTTAGAATTAGATATGGACATTCATCAAAGTGTTCGTACTTATATTGCGAATGGTGATGTAGATATGTTTGTTTATGGAGAAACCGTACAAGCGAAACAAGTGCTTATCCTAAGTGAAGAGGCGTTTTCATTAAAACAAAAATATATTCCTACTATTGAAGGTGAACAAGTATATGTTATTTGTGATGAAAACATGAATGAGACCTCGTATAAAGGAATCCAACAGCATTTTCGACTTTATCCTTCTTACATTCCGTTTTATAAGGATAAAAAACTCCATATACCATCTGAAATGGAGAGTACTTGTGCGATTGTTCAAAAGAATTGGGTGGATTTCATATGAAAAATGTGGAGAATGACTCCATTAAATTGAATAAACAACACTATATTGATGCACTGAACCAATTAGACAAAGAGGTTCAATCATATATGAAGAAGAACAAGGAATTAGCAACGAAGTATTTTGAGATGAGTCGACAATTTAAACTCATTCGAAGCAATTCTTTTTATTCATATATAAAGCCACAAACGTGGAAGCAATTTATACGAACAACAGGTGCATATATATTAGGGCGTAGAAATATCAAAAGATTATATAGTACAACATATAAAAATAAACAGGCTAGTAATGATTTAAAGCCAATTTTAGCCTCATTATACGAAGCAGGAATTGAGGATAAATCATTAAGAGACCTAAAAGAATTGTACTGGAACAATAATAATAAATACCAAAAAAGAGCCGCCGCATGGGAGCTCTTATTTTGGTATGCAAACAAACAGACAAAAGTAGCTGCACAACAGGCACTACTTTATTTTTTTGATGCATTATATGGTGAAAGAGATGGGCAGGTCTTCTGTCAAAAATGTATTGTTATTGCTGAGTGTTTCCAACGATTAGAAATGTTTGAGCAAGCGGAGCAGATATTACAGCTCGTTATAGGTACGAAAGATGCAAACGTATATTTAGCAATGGCCAATATACAACAGAACTTAAATCAAAGATTACATTATATAAATAAAGCTCTTTCATTGTATCAGTTAGAGCCGATTTTAATAACATCTAAATACTCTATTCCTTATAAAAATTTGGACGTTGAGTTAGACGTAGAAGTGACGGAAGGCCCACTTGTTTCAATTATAATGCCGGCATATAATGCAGAAGATTATATTGATACAGCAATTCAATCATTATTGAAACAGACGTGGAAAAATCTTGAAATTATCATTATAGATGATTGTAGTTCAGACAGAACTTACGAGATTATCAAACGGTTCGAAACAAATTATAAACAAATAAAAGTTTTTCGGACTCCAAAAAACAGTGGTGCGTATGTTGCTAGAAATATAGGTCTCAGAGAGGCAAAAGGTCAGTTTGTAACAATCAATGATGCAGATGACTGGTCACATCCCCGAAAAATAGAAATACAAATGAACCATCTTAATTCAAACCCTGAAGTTATAGCAAACACATCAGAATTATCTCGAATAACGGAAAATATTCATATTTACCGTAGAGGAACGAAAGGAAAGTTCGTTTTTTCAAATATGTCTTCTTTATTATTTAAGAAAAAAGAAGTAATGGAATCCATTGGATATTGGGATAAAGTTCGCTTCGCCGGTGATGGAGAATTTAAACGAAGATTAATTCGTTATTTTGGTAAGGATAAAGTTATTGATTTGAAAACAGGACCATTATCTTTACCATTACAAAGTGAATCTTCATTAACGGCTAATAGTGTTTTTGGCTATCATGGAGCATTTGTTGGAGCAAGAAAAGAGTATGTAGAATCATTCGAGCATTATTATACTAGTACAGATAATTTGTATTATACAGATGATCAAGAAGAACGATTATTTTCGGTTCCTTATCCAATGTTAATGAATCGAAAAAAGGGTGATAGATTTATAGATGTCATCATTATAGATGATTTTTATAGTATGACGGAAGAACAGGCGTTAACATTAATTCACGATATTAAAATACATCAATCATTAGGTTTGAAAACAGGCCTTGTTCAAATGTATGCAACATATCCGGTTAATCAAAATAAAATCCATGAAAAAGTTAGAGCGGTAATAGATGGGGATGATGTGCAAATGGTTGTTTATGGTGAAACTATTCATTGTCATGTCCAAATTACGCGTAACTGTTTCACATTACAACATATTCAACAATTTTTACCTAAAATACATTCAATTGGTTCTATTGTTTTAATAGATGATATAGTACAAAAGAGGTATAATAAAGAAGAAATTAACTTTAGAACGCTAAGAAACAATCATATGAAATATTATAATAAAATAGGCTTATGGTACTTTAAAAACGAACAAATAAAACAACAGTGTACGAATAATCCTAGGATAAATATTACTACAGTGCCAACAAGTGTAGACTATTGGATTGATGATGGTGATTATACTAATAATTATATTCAAAGATTAAAACGTTGGATATTAGATATGTAGTGGAAGGGGGGAGTTGATGTATATGAAAAAGCATTCACCTACAACAAATATGGATGATGTTTTAAATAAAAAAGAGGCACTACTCTATCAACAATATTTGAACGAAAAATATAAACGGGAAATAAACAAAATTGAAAAAAGCGGTACGTGGAAAGCTGGACGAATTTCTCGTTTTTTTGCAAATATAAGAGCAAAGATGTTTGGACGTCTGCCAAGCCGAAAAATGTATGAACAGGTAATAATAGAAAACAATCAATTAAGAGAGCAATTATTAGAACAATCTGCTAGTTTGCAACAAAAATCACTTTATCATGAAGATATGCTTTCGTTAGAACGAATGCAATTATTACGAGAGTTAAAGAATAGTGGTCAGTTGTACTCACATTTAAACGAGACGCTCTCCTCATTTGAAAAATACCGTACGGACATGAAGGAAACACTTGTTCAAATAGCGCGTTTATATATGAATGAGGAACCGGAATTAAAAGCATATATGTATGAGCAAATTTTAAATATATTACCTACAGAAGATATACCAGAATTTATGATTCGAATAGGGATAGAAAAGGATGTTCCATTAACTTCAACTGCCTCTTTCCGTGGGAGTCTTGCCGCACGTATGAGACAGGCACAGTATTTTCCAAGACTACCAGAATGGCAACTAGACGATAAAAAGAGTGCATACTCTTTTGTAGAACAATTTAAAATAAAGGTCCCACATACAAATAATTATTCCTATGATATAGCATCTTTACCATTACAAGAGGGAATTGTTATAAAACCTGTGAATGGTGCAGGGGGGCGCGGCGTCTATATTGTTCATGATGATAAATGGATTATTGATGTAAAAGAGTCGAGTGATTTTCAAGGATTCGATGAACTTAGAAGTAGAATGTACCGAGATTTAGAGATAGGTGCTGTAGCTGAGGATAGTTGGTTTATAGAAGAAATTATTTATGAAAACAAACAAGAGAAATTAGCCGGAAGGGATTTAAAGTTTTATACGTTTTATGGAAAAGTTGGTCTCATATTAGAAATTATTCGTTATCCTGAAATGCGTTATTGTTGGTGGGATAGTAATTTAAATCGAATTTCTGTTGGGAAATACGACGAACAATTATTCATCGGAGAAGGTGTAACAAAAGAAGAATTACAAATGGTTGAGGAGTTAAGCGAACAAATACCAGCACCGTTTATTCGGATTGATTTTTTACGTTCAGAATATGATTTAGTCTTTGGAGAATTTACACCAAAACCTGGAAATTATGATGAATTTAATAAAGAAGTAGACCAACGTTTAGGCGATGATTATTTGAAGGCACAGGTACGATTAGATATGGACCTAATAAACGGAAAGCAATTTGAACAGTTTAATGCGTATAGAAAAGATTTAGTATTAAGATCGTGAGAAGATTTTTTAGGAGGAACTTTCATGGATATGTTAAATGAAGATTGGTTGCCACATATATCACCTGAGGTTGCATCAGAGGTGAAAGGAAATTATTTAGATGCATACCTTATTGCATTAGAAGGTTGGAGAAGAGGTCTTACATTAAAGTGGCATATTAAAGATGCAGAAGCATTTAAAGATATGAAAACGTGGTTTGTGGATCACCCAGGACAGTTATTTACATTAGAGTCTCCGGAGAAAAAACATTATTTCTTCCGCACACGAGGCGATAAGGTGACGAATGATGCTGTTGAAAAGGCAATGGATAAAACGGTGACAAAGCAAATTATGGTAGAAAAGTCTATTTCTGTTCCTAAAGGTATGCAATTTACGAAAAATACAAAAATTG
>DXHX01000060.1 GCA_019113205.1 Candidatus Pseudogracilibacillus intestinigallinarum
TGACTTTATACGATAAAAAGAAAGCGTTTTCGATAATAGAAAATTTTCAAAAAATTCCTGTATCAATGCTTTGGTGGGCTCGTTTTGATTCTCAATCTATGTTGCGTAATGAAGAAGCAATATTTAATACGAATGATATATTGTCTTGGTTATCACACCCAGCGATTGTTCAAGGTGGAGAGTTAACGTCATGGCCAAGATTAATCGATTGAGATGACCGTTTACTTTACTGGATTCAAGAGGCAAAAAGAATACATAAACGGGTAGAAGGACATTTTCCAGGTGCTTCCGAAAAAACATTAACAAAGTTACAATTACTTGGTGTTAACGGTGACCATGAGTCCATGAATGGGGAAGATGTACTGAAACGACTTCAACTTGGATATCATGCAGCATTACGTCACTCTTCTATCCGACCTGATTTAGAAAATATTTTGCAACAGTTATTGGAAAAAGGATTGAAAAACTTCGATGCATTGTTTTTTACGACAGATGGTTCAACACCAAGTTATACGGAATATGGTATGATGAACATATGTATTGATATTGCATTAAAGCAAGGTATACCAATTATAGATGCATACAAAATGGCATCTTTCAATATTGCAAAATATTATCGAATGGACGAAACGTTTGGCAGTATTACACCTGGGCGATTAGCACATATAAATATTTTATACGAAGAAACAGATCCGACTCCATTATCTGTTTTGGCAAAAGGTACATGGCTTGTAAAAGATGGAAAAGAAGTCGAACAAGCGACACAAATTCCATGGGAGCAATATGAAACAGATAAGCCTTTTTTAAAAATGGAACTAACGGAAGAAGATTTACAATTTTCTATTCCAGTTGGATTAAAATTAATAAATAATGTGATTACGAATCCATATGCGGTTGGTATTGATATTACAGGTGCTCAGTTACCGACAAATACGGCAGATGCATTTTTAGTGTTATTAGATCGTCATGGAAAATGGCGCGTAAATTCTGTCATACATGGATTTACTGAAAAGCTAGGTGGTTTATGTAGTTCATACTCTACGACAAATGATATTTTGTTAATTGGAAAGAAAAAAATAGATATGAAATTAGCGTTTGATCGGATGCAAGAAATTGGTGGTGGAATTGTACTGGCACATGATGGAGAAATTATTTTTGAACTTCCGTTAACGATAGAAGGGGTAATGTCTGCAGAAAAGATGGAAAAAGTTATTCAAGCGGATAAAACACTTACTAAATTGTTGCAAGAAGCAGGTTTTCCATATGATGATCCAGTATTTACATTATTCTTTTTATCATCGACACATTTGCCATATATTAGAATTACACCAGAAGGGATAATCGATGTCATAAAACGTGATATAATAGTACCAGCAAATATGCGTTAAGTACCGTTTGTTTTAGGAGGAAATATGAGAAAAGTCAAAATTAGTATAGTGCTATGCATCGTTCTGCTTGTCATGATAGCATGTTCAAAAAACAATGAAGAAGTGATTAACGAAACAGAAGAAGTTCATGTGTATCCATTTACTGGATTAGAAACGAATGAAGATGTAAACCACCGTGCCATTGCGGTAATGGTAAGTAATCAGGTACAAGCACGGCCACAATCTGGGTTAACGAAAGCAGATATCGTGTATGAGATGTTAACAGAAGGAAATATTACACGATTCATGGCGATTTACCATAGTGACAAACCAGAGGTCGTCGGTCCAATTCGAAGTGCAAGAGAATATTTTGTTGATCTTGCAAACGATATGGATGCTGTTTATATTTATTCTGGAGCTGCAAATTTTGTAAATGACTTAATAGATGAAAAAGGGTTAGAACATATTGAGGCAGATCAGTATGCTGCAGATGGGACACCTTTTTTAAGAGAAACATTTAGAAAATCACCTCATAATTTGTATATGAAATTTTCGGAACTTCCAGCTTTTCTGAAAAAAGAAGAAGTGGACATGGATGTCACACATAAGCCTTTATCATTTTTGGATGATGATACAGAAATCGAAGGAGAAGAAGCAAATTATGTGAAAATTTCTTACTATAAGTCTGACCCGATTGTAGAATACACGTATGATGAAAAGACAGAGAAATATTCACGTTATAATGATGGGAAAATTACAGATGAATTAGAATCGGAAATCCCGATTGAAATTGATAACTTGCTCGTCGTTGAAGCAGAGCATGAAGTGATTGATAAAGAATTACGTCGTTCCATTAATCTTCATTCAGGTGGGAAAGGCTATTTATTCCAACGTGGAAAAGTTCAAGAAGTAGAATGGAAAAATCAAGATGGCAATATCGTGCCGATGATCGATGGGGAAGTTGTTCCTTTTGTGACAGGGAAAACTTGGGTAAATGTCGTACAAACAGAACCTGAAAAAGGTGTAAAGGAACAAGTCCATTATAGTAATGATGGAAAATAGGAGGCGACTATATGCAAATTGATAAATTAAGAGGAAAACAGTTAGATCAATTGTTTGAAGCTATATTAACATTGGAATCAAAGGAAGATTGTTATCGCTTCTTTGATGATGTTGCAACAATTAATGAAATCCAATCATTAGCACAACGATTACAAGTCGCAAAAATGCTTCACGATGGTAGTACGTATAACGCAATTGAGCAAGAAACAAAGGCTTCGACTGCAACCATTTCTCGTGTAAGAAGATGTCTAGAATATGGCAGTGGTGGATATGAACAAGTGTTATCTAAAATGAAATAATATGTTAAAGGTTGGGACAAGTAAACGATAGTTATGAGGCGTTTTATTTCTGTTCCAATCTTTTTGTCTATAACTATTGTTTTGTTGTAAATAATAGAAATTAAAAAGCAACTTCGTAATTTTATTATGAAAGAGTGCTTTTTTTTATGTTAAGAAGTATATGTATGCCGAAGATTAATTGTGTTGGAGCTAAACGACGAAATACTAAACAGATGCAACTCTACGCGAAACAGATTCGATCCAGCACGAAACGGATGCAACCCTACGCGAAACAGATGCGATCCAGCACCGAACAGATGCAACTCTGCGTTAAACAGATTCGATCCAGCACGAAACAGATGCAACCCTACGCGAAACAGATGCGATCCTGCACCTAACAGATGCAACTCTACGCGAAACAGATTCGATCCAGCACCGAACAGATGCAACC
>DXHX01000061.1 GCA_019113205.1 Candidatus Pseudogracilibacillus intestinigallinarum
AATCGCTGGATTGCTTATGTACCCACAATTTAAAAAGTGGTTCCCTACTTTTTTTCATAAGTGGAACGAAAATGGAATCCCTGGGATGTTACTCTTTTTCATCATCGTTATTTATTGGCTATTCCCTCGAACGATGGATGAAGCATTAATGAATACATCAGTAGAGATATTTAAATTTATAAGTTGGCCATTTTTAGTTGGTATACCACTACGTGATAGTTGGAGTAAACTATCAGATAGAGGCAAAACTATTAGTTTGTCCCTCATAAGTGGGTTATATTTCCTTATGGGATTTATCTATATTTTCACCGATGAACAACTATGTAATAATTACTTACTTGTTGAACAAATAGCACTTGGATGGGGATTTTTAATTATCGCAATCAGTTTAACAGTCTATGTTTTACAAGCAACATTTATCGACTACTCCCAATATGAATAATTACTTTTAACAAAAAATCTCTCTCATAGTACAAAACTACGGAGAGATTTTTCTTTTACCATTTTGTATGAAACACACCTTCACGGTCTACTCTTTCATATGTGTGAGCACCAAAATAATCACGTTGTGCTTGAATAAGCTCTGCTCCACTTCGCTCTGCACGATATCCATCATAAAATGCCATCGCCGCACTATATGTTGGTAGGGAGACACCACTTGCAATTCCATCCATTAAAAATGCACGCATGCTTGCTTGATGATCATTTGCGAGACATTTGAAATAATCATCTAGCAATAAATTCGTTAATGCCGGGTTTTTACGGTATGCATCACGAATTGGATGTAATAAATCGGATTGAATAATACATCCACCACGGAACACTTTAGCAATATGGTCTAATTGTAAATCCCACCCATATGTTTCTGATGCAACTTTATATTGCATAAATCCTTGTGTATACACTATTACACGTCCAAAAAGTAAAGCTTCTTTTGCATGTTGTATTGCTGTTTCCTTCTGCTGAATTTCTTCTTTTATAGGACCTTGTAATACATCTTTTGCTATCATCCGTTCTTTTTTTAATGCAGATAAAAATCGAACAAAAACTGCTTCCGAAATAGTCGTTGACGGAATTCCAAGATCTAAAGCATTCATGCTCGTCCATTTTCCAGTACCTTTTTGTCCGGCTCTATCCATTATAATATCGACAATCGGTTTACCAGTTTCCTCATCTTTATGACGTAAAATATGTGTCGTTATCTTTAATAAATAACTATTTAATTCTGTTTCATTCCACGCTTCAAAAATATTCGCAATCTCATCTGGACTTAGATGAACGACATAACGTAAAAAATGATATGTCTCCGTAATTAATTGCATATCGGCATACTCAATGCCATTATGCACCATTTTAACGTAATGGCCTGCGCCTTCTTTCCCTATATACGTACAACACGGTTCCCCATTAACTTGTGCAGCAATTTTTTCTAAAATGGGACTAACCTTTGCATATGCTGCTTTATCCCCGCTCGGCATTAATGATGGGCCGTGAAGCGCTCCTTCCTCTCCACCAGATACACCAACACCAATAAAATGGATGCCATGTTCCCGCAATGTTTGGTAACGTTCATTCGAGTCGACAAAATTTGCATTCCCGCCATCCATAATAATGTCACCTTCATCTAACAACGGAAAAAGGCTATCAATGACAGATGTTGTTACATCTCCTGCTGTAACCATTAGAAAAATTTTCCGCGGTTTTTCCAATGATTGCACAAATGAAGAAAGATCTGTATAAGAATCAGCATGCTCGTGTGGGAACTGTTCCATAAATTGTGTCGTTAAGTCATCCGTATAATTGTATAATGCAACACGCTCACCTTTGTTCAACATATTTTTCGCAAGGCTCGCCCCCATGACACCAAGTCCATACAACCCAATTGTATTTTTCATTTCCATTTTTCCTTTCTAATCAAAACATGAAAATATTCATGTTTCATATTGTTTTTATTTTTATACAAATACACTTAATAATAAAACGAAAATTAACCCGACAACCGAAATAATAGTTTCTAATAATGTCCATGTGTAAAATGTTTCTTTTATATTTAAACCGAAAAATTCTTTGAACATCCAAAATCCCGCATCGTTTACGTGAGATGCAATTAAACTTCCTGCTCCTGTAGCAAGTACCATTAATGCGACATTGACATCAGACCCTTGCATGAGAGGAATAACAAGTCCTGCTGTCGTTAATGCTGCAACTGTTGCAGAACCTAATGCAATACGTAAAACAGCAGCAATAATCCAAGCGAGTAAAATAGGAGAAATATTTACTCCTGTGAAAATTTGTTCTACAGCATCACCGACACCACCGTCAATGAGCACTTGTTTAAATACACCGCCACCACCGATAATTAGAAGCATCATACCAATTGCTTTAATCGATTCTTCTGCGGAATGCATCACTTGTTTCATTGGAATATTTCGTGCAACTCCCATCGTATAAATCGCAATTAAGACGGAAATCAATAATGCCGTTGTCGGTTCCCCGATAAATTGTAATGATTTTGTGACAATATTTTCTTGTAAGCCGTATACATCTTGTAATAACATTACAATCGTTGATATTGCCATTAATATAACTGGAAATAAGGAAGTTAACACACTTATACCAAACTTTGGCGTGTCTTCTAAATTAAACTCCTTCACTTCGCCAATGGCACTTTCATCGCCACTTTTTGTAAATACATCTGGTGCGACCTTCTTTAATACATAAGCAAAAACCGGTCCTGCAATAATAACTGTTGGAACAGCAATAATAAATCCATATAATAAAACTAAACCGATGTTCGCTTCAAATTGTTGTGCAATAACGGTCGGACCTGGATGTGGTGGCAAAAATCCATGTGTGACAGATAATGCTGCCGCCATCGGGATCCCTAAATATAACATGGATACACGTAGCTGTTTTGCAATTTGAAAAACGATTGGAATTAATAAAACTAAACCTACTTCAAAGAACAATGCAATACCAATAATGAACGAAGCTATAACGACTGCCCATTGAATATGCTTTTCTCCAAACTTATCAATCAATGTCATCGCAATTCGTTGTGCTCCGCCAGCATCCGATACGAGTCTACCTAAAATCGCCCCTAAACCAAAAATAAGTGCGATACTTCCAAGTGTTCCACCCATTCCATCCGTAATCGTCCCGACTATTTCATCTACCGGCATTTTTAATGCGAATGCAACTAAAAATGAAACGATAATAAGTGATATAAATGTATTAATTTGTAATTTCATAATTAAAATTAATAACGCAATGACACCTAAAGCAACAATGATTAACGGGTAAAATTCATTCATTGTATTCCCTCCTAAATTATCTTTGTAGTTTTGATAATTGTTCGTATTCTTTTTCTAATATTCGTGATGTACGAATAAAAATAGCCATTAACTCTTTGTACGTCTTACGCGTTTCTACTTCTGGTGTATGTGTGAATGTCGTACCAATCATCGATGTAACGTGAGAGAAATCATCTATTTCTCCGTTTGCATACATGCCGAGTACACATGCACCTAAACAGGATGATTCATAACTTTGTGGAATAGACACTTCTAAATCAAAAATATCCGCCATCATTTGACGCCACAGTGGTGAACGAGAAAAACCTCCTGTAGCCTTTACAGTATGAATCGACGTATCCATTACTTCGTTTAAAGCAATTAATACACTATATAAATTAAACATAACACCTTCTAATACGGCGCGAATCATATGTTTCTTTTCATGTGTTAACGATAAACCGATAAATGAACCACGCATATTCGGATTCCAAAATGGTGCCCTTTCTCCCGCTAAAAATGGATGAAATAATAATCCATTCGCTCCTGCTGGGACATCTGCTGCAATCTCTGTTAACATATCATACGGATTTTTATCGAGACTTTTAGCAACTTCTACTTCACTCGTCGCTAATGCCTCTTTCAGCCAACGTAAAATCATGCCACCATTATTAACTGGTCCCCCAATAACCCAATGCTTTTCTGTTAATGCATAACAAAATATCCGGCCTTTTTCATCTGTTCTTGGTTGGTCAATAATCGTTCGTACTGCACCGCTCGTACCTATCGTTACAGCGACATCTCCTTCTTCGATTGCGCCAACCCCAACATTTGATAATACGCCATCACTTGCTCCAATGATAAAGGGTATCTCCCCATCTAAGCCCATTTCAGCTGCATATTTACTATTTACGTCATGAAACTTTTTCGTCGTTTTCACAAGTTTCGGAAGTTTTTCTTCCGTAATTTTCACTATATTTAATGCAGCTTCATCCCAAGTCAATTTTTCTAAGTTCATCATTCCTGTAGCGGAAGCAATCGAATGGTCCACTACATATTGTCCAAACAGACGGAAAAATATATATGCTTTAATCCCAATATATTTTTTCGTTTTCATCGCTATTTCTGGATGGTCATTTTCTAACCACATTATTTTACTTAAAGGGGACATGGCGTGGATTGGTGTTCCAGTATTCCGATAAATTGCATGTCCATTATGATATTTGCGAATGAGATCCGCCCATTTAGCACTTCGGTTATCAGCCCAAGTGATACATTTCGTTAAAGCTTGATCGTTTTCATCTATTGCAATCACGCTATGCATTGCCGCACTAAATGAAATAAAATGAATCGTTCCATCTCCTGCTTTTGCAACACAATCTTTGATCGTTGTTATTACAGCTTGAAAAATCTCTTCCGGATCTTGTTCCGCAACTGCCACATTCGGTGAATGAAGTGGATAGCCAACATCCGATTTATAGACGGCTTCTCCATTTTTTTTAAATAAAACAGCTTTCGTACTTGTCGTTCCTATATCGACACCGATCATATAATTAGTTCTCTTCAACATACTCCCTCACTTCTTTTAACATCTCGGGATTCGTCCATAAATCTTCGACACCATTTTGAACGTCATTAAAATTGCTTTCAAATGCTAAATCTACTTTAGTATTCTCTTTCGTTTCAATCGCATCAATAATGAGTTCGTGGTTCGTAAGGATTCGTTCGAAATCTCTGTAATTCGTTAATCCACGATAACGCATCGATAATATTATTAAACATTCCATCACAGGGCGAAGTTGTTCCCAAACGATGGTCATTTGTTGATGTTGTATTGAGCGAATAATCGTTTCGTGGAAATTCATATCTTGTAATGAAAACTCATCCATATCTTGAAATTTAATCGCAACATGCATCATTTCATGTATTTTTCTTAATTCCTTTACGAGCGTATCGTTATTTTCCCTTTCTAACAGTCGCTTCATGACAAATGATTCAATCATTAATCTAACATCATATACTTCTTCAATATCTTTTTCTGACATGCCTAATATGACGACACCCATTCGTTCTAGACGGAGCAATCGTTCACTTTCTAATGTACGTAGCGCCTCACGAACTGGCGAACGACTAACATTATACGCTTTCGCAATTTGATTCTCTGATAATATTTCCCCCACTTGAATATGTTGTGAAATAATTCGTATACGCAATTCTTTCTCTAATTGCTTTCCGATAGATAAATGTTGTAACACATATTTATTCGGATATATGTTAATGACACCCATATGCATTCTCCTTTACATATTCTTTCCTATCTATTGCTATATATAGAGCTTCGTCGTTTTTTCATTTCCCAAAAGTCGAACAATTATCTGTTCATTTTTGTACTGTTTTTATATTCAAATTCATTTTACCACAACTTGTATACAAGTACACAATTAAAAGTATGACATTTTTAAAGCGATTTCATTTTGTAGAAAAGATATTTTTAAAAATAAACAAGAAAAGACGTTTTATCTTTTAAGCAAAGGGAATGAGGTACATAATTACTCTACATTCCTTATACGGAGTAAAATTTTATGATGGAGGGTTTTATTTGGCTGAAATTGTAAAACAAGAAAAGTTTGAGGATGGCACGTACAAAGGAGAAAAAGGAGTATTTGTAGAAATTGTAAAAATTGGTTCAAAATTCAAAGTGCAATGTCGATCAATTTATGCACATCTTGGATCACCAAGAGAGTATGTGCATCAAATTCATGAAAATCTAGAACACGCAAAAGACGCATTTGCAACACTGAAATCTCTCGTACAACAATAAAATAATGGAGTTTGGAACATGTTACACAAGACATTAAAAGTAAATAATAAAATTACTTTGTAAACTTTAATGTTTTTCAACAATTTCTGTCCTGTAAAGAACATACACATTGTTCCAAACTCCATCTTTCCTATTACGCAGATGAAGATACAGATTCATTTTTCCTCGTAAAAAAGAAGCGATATACATACATGCTAACAACTGAAATAATAAGTGCAGTCGCTAATACACCGTATTGAAAACGAACCGTTCCCATCGACATTATTTTTCCAATTCCATCTAATAAAATTGGTGAAATAAACTGTCCTACATAAATCATACTTGATACTATCGAAACAACCTTATCACTAATTGTCGGAGATGCTTCTGCTAATACTTTCATATTAATTACAGGGAATAAAATTCCTTGTCCAAATCCAACGAAACAAACACCGACTAAAATAAGCCAAACGATTGGACTGAATATAATGACGACAAATCCTAGCCCCATCACTAGCAATCCAGCTGCAATTAAATGATCCTTAAACAAAAATTGCAAATGAACGAAATATAAGCTCGTCATTAATCCACCCACTGTGGAGAATGCTAATACAAGACCAGCAGTTTGTGAACTACCAAAATTATTTTGTTCTAAAAACAATGCCATATTCGTACCGATTGCCGTGTATGCGAGCATGACACCACAAGCTGCTAACGCATATCCATAGACATAAAACGGCACTTTTTCACGACGTTTATGTTTATCTACTTTTATCGGCTCATTCGTTGGTAAATAAAATAAAACGAGCACAAAAATAACGAGCCCTAACCAATAAACATTAAATGCAGCATTCCAACTTAAGGAAGCTAAATATCCAGCTAGTAGTATCGTAACAATTCCACCAACATTACTAAATGCGGTGTTATATCCGAACATTTTTGCTCGTTCTTTCCCATCATAATGGTCACTAATTAATGTCAGTGCAAGTGGCATCACAAGTCCTACTCCTGCCCCTAACAAGAACCGTAATACTAATAATACTTCAATAGACGGAGAAAATTGTGCCCCTACACCTGCAATAATATAAATAGATATCCCGATTAATACGATAACCTTTTTCGGCAACTTTTTCGTTAAATAACTTGATAGAAACGAAAATGGAATAACGGTTAAGGACGGTGCAGTTAAAACGAGTTTAATCCAAATTTCATCCGCTTCCGAAAAATGTTGTGCAATAAGTCCAAGTGCAGGAGATATTGCAGCAGCTGCCATGACAGTCGCCATTGCGATCGATATGATCGTCGGCTTAAGCATTCGATTCAATTCAATCTCCCTTTCACAAAATAGTTATGACACTAACTAAACATAAAGCCCATTATAAAGAGTAACAAATGATTTGTAAAGGAAAATCGAATTAATAATAGTTAGGAAACTAACTATATATATGTACATGATTCGACAAATGTACGAACAAATATTATAATTAGCATACTAACTAAAAGGTGGAATGCATGATGATAGATCAAGAAATTAGAGAACACCTTCATACCATTTCTTCTTTAACACGAAAACAATTTGCAAAAGCCTTTCGACAAATAGGACTCCATCGTGGACAAGAGCATGTTTTATATCATTTATGGATAGAAGATGGTTTAACACAAACACAATTACGTGAACGCATTGGAACAGAAGCATCTACGATTAGCAATATGCTTAAAAAATTAGCAGATGATGGTATTATTGAACGCAAACGTGGGGAAACGGATAGTCGTGTCATCAACGTCTTTTTAACTGAAAAAGGACGAAACTTGAAAGAACCTGTCTATCAGATTTGGCGAGAACATCGGGACATTTTATTAGATGGCCTTATAGTAGAAGAAAAGTTAATCTTACGAAGAATCTTGCAGCAACTAAGCGAAAATTTGGAACAAAACGAATCATAAAAGAGGCTAAGATTTGATTAGACCCTTTATCCTTAACAAATAAATCAGTAAAAAAACTCCAAACAATGAAGCTAATAAAAAAAGACTTCGGTAAATTTTTTCACCGAAAGTCTTTCTTCTGTTCTACACTGTTCCCGCCTCATCTTTTCATTAATACCCTTTACCAAATATACGTTTAATTCGCTTTTCACCGTCGGAATAATTAGAATCAAACATCCATTTATCGTCTTTTTTAATCAAATCAACTTCAATTTGGCCACTTCCCATCTGTACCTCTTCAATTAATTCATCTATTTCTTTCCACGTATCTTCGTCTGCATTTTTTAATTCGGTTATTTGCTTTTCCTCTCGTAATGTTAACCGAACTTCAGACATATCTGTTAATATTTTGGAGTAATCTGGTAAGCGATATGTTAAACGCATTCTCGCATTATTTTCATTATAAGAGATGATCGAGCTATTCACTTCTCCCTCTTTCTTTAACATATTAATATATGTTTGATAAAATCGGTCAGCGATTTTATCTGGTAATTTTTCCGAACGTCTAAATGTAATTAATTGAAGGAGATCACTCTTCGCCTCCGCTTGTAGTGCTTCCATATCTACATCCATTTCCCCCTCTAAATCTACATCTACATCTTCTTGAAAATAGACTGCATCTACATAAGCTTGTAATACCTCTACTGGCTCATTGATTTGTTCATATGTCTCCTCATATTCACTAACATCTAATGGAATCGTAACATCATCCACTTCTTCATTTCCGTAGTTCGCTTTAGGTGAAATATGCATATCATATGTTGTATCAAATGCTACCGTAAAAAAAGCAATAAATGATTTTTGCTTTCCAGCCAAGATGGAACTTGATTGATAAAGCTGATTCCTTATAAGTGGATCTGATACGTTTTGTAATGCATCTATTTGTTTATCATCGTCATATAAAACAATATCGAATTCTGGACGGACCGGTAAAGTGTTTGATGTTTTGTTTTTTATTTTCAACTCTATCTTTACCGTACCTTCTTCATTTTCAGGATTATATGAAGGACCATTTTCCACTTGAACAAACTGTACATCTTCAATATGCACTTCTAAATTCCCGTTAGTTTTACTATCTTTTTGAACATCCTCCGGCGCTTGTTGCCGATAAATGTTAAAGATAAGTAAAATTGTTGCAACAATAATAACGAGGATTGAAACTAACCTTCCCATACCATACCACTCCTAATGCCTTTACACATATTATACCATTAAATGGAAACGGTTTAATTACATATTTGCATTTTTACCTAACCAAACGACATCACGATAATGGACAGGGTCTGTATCCCCTTCTGAATTAATAACAAGGATACGTGCATGCTCATCTAAACCAATTTGTTCTGCCAATGAAGTAGCATACTTTTTCAAATAATATACTAATCCAAGAGAAACCGCACCAGATTCCCCTGAAACAATTTTTTCATCACGTTCTAAAGGATTCCCTAATATACGCATACCTAATGCAGCGACATCATCCTCGCAAGAATAAAATGTATTCGTATATTGTTTTAAAATCCGAAATGCTCTTACGTTCGGTTCTCCACAACATAATCCTGCCATGATCGAATTCATATCCCCTGTGACCGCCTCCATATTTCCACCATTATTCGCAAAGGAGCGATAATAGCAATCTGCTAAATTAGGTTCTACAACGAAAAACTTCATCTCCTCGGTTCCATATAACTGGATAAATGAAGCAACTATTCCCGCCGCAAAAGAACCGACACCAGCTTGAACAAATACATGTGTTGGTGGTGCTTCATCCATCGTTTTTAAGTCTTCATAAATTTCTTGGACAATCGTTGCGTAGCCTTGCATAATCCATAATGGAATTTCATCATATCCTTCCCATGCCGTATCTTGAACCATGACATAGTCATTTTCTTCCGCAAGATGGTGACAAATACGAATAGTTTCATCATAATTTACATCTGTTATCTCTGCTTGTGCCCCTTCATTTTTTAACGCTTGTAGACGATGATTGGAAGAACCTTTTGGCATATAAATGATCGCTTTTTGTCCTAATTCCCTTGCTGCCCAAGCAACACCTCGTCCATGATTTCCATCCGTTGCAGAAATGAACGTGATTTCTCCAATTTTTCCTTTTACTTCTTCAGATCGTAATTGTTCAAATGTCACTTCACTTATATCTTTTCCTAGTAATTGAGCGATATATTTTCCAATTGCATAAATACCACCCATTACTTTGAACGCATGTAAGCCAAATCGTTTAGATTCATCTTTTACAAAGACTTTTTCAACACCTATATAAGCAGCTAATTGATCTAATGGGATGAATGGGGTTTTCGTAAACTTTTCACTCGTCTGTTGAAATTGAAAAACTTTTTGCATAACGTCTTTTGAAAAATATTGTAACTCGGTTTCATTAAATGTTACATCAAAAAATGTATTTTGGACCGCTTTCACTTTGTCTCTCATTTTGCTTTATCCCCTTTACAATATATATAAAGATAAGCATACTATGAAATCGAATTTCGTCAATATGAGATGGATAACGAGGTTTAAAAGAAAAAATGAGACAAAATCTACCCTCTTATTCACATAACAGAATCAAATGTACCGCCTTCTATTAAATCATCCGAATGATAATAGTACTCACTATCCCATAATTCAAGCACTGATTTTTCCCCTTCACTAAGATGAATAAATTGTGCTATCCATTCATTTATATAACTGTCAAAGAAAAAGTCCATTTCATATAAAACATATAATTCTTTCCCTTTATCATCTTTATACTTTGCTATAAGACGTACTTCGCTTTGCCATAGATGATCAATGAAGAGCATATGATAAGAGGCTTCTTCCACACTTGCTTCCTGAAACGTTAAAGCGGGACGATCTAAGACAGAACTACTCTCATTCAGAAGTTTTTCTTCTAAACCATCTTCAATACGAAGTCTACGATCATCAAACTCATTTATTGGAATTTCTGGTAAGCTTTTTGTAATTAACCCAGCAAATTCAAACAACTCTTCCATTATATGCGAGTCTTTTCTCACAATCTCTTCTTCGTCTATTGTAATTTCTATGTTATCTTCCTTCCAAACCGTTATTTCTTCTGCTGTATGGAATGTACCTAATTCATTTTCAAACTCCACTTCTATCGTATGTGTTCCAGCATATAGCGGACCATAAGTGAAAGAACCTTTTTTCGTTTCGTTCAATGTAAAGTTATCCGCCTTTACAACTATATCTTTTAAGTCTAATCCTTCCAGTTGTAATTGATTTTTCTGCAATGTTAACGAGTAAGTCGGAAATATTCCGTACTGTTTTTCTTCCTCGTTCACTTGTACGACCGCAGTAGTATCTTTCAGCCCTTCTTTTATTTGTTGATCTATACTAGTTATTACTTCATGCAATTTTTTCTCATCTTTTAAAAGTAATGCTAAAAAATTTTCTAAAATCAAACGATCTAACTGATTATCTTCCATCCTAAACAAGTCTTCTAACTGATCGACAGACTCATTTTCGATAGCATCATTAAATGTGGATACAATATCATTAGAACGGTTCATATGAAGAAAAATAGCAATCACAGCACAAACTATGATTGCTATTCCTATAATAATACCAATTTTTTTATTCATCTAATAAATTCTTCCACCTGCAAAGATTTCATTTAACTCTTTTGCAACATCTGAGTATCCACTTTCAAATGCCCATTTTCCGTCTTTTTTCACCATTCTAATCTCAAGATTGTTACGGCTCTCTTTAGAATCTACCCCACTAATAATTTTATCTAACTTAGAAATTGCATATTCATCTGCTTTTTTCGTATTATAGTCAGCAGATTTCTCTAGGTAATCTTTTCGGACATTCGAAAATTCATCACCAACATCCATTGCCGAAATACCAATATACTCCATTTCCACTACCGCTTTTTCACCAGAGTTTCCTTTTAATTGAATATGAAATTCTCCCTTATCTTTTAATGTTTCTACATATGTATCATAAAGTTTCGCCGCCTGTTTACTGGATATCTCTTTAAATGTTGCATCATCTAAAAACTGCGTAAATTCCTTTTCAGCATCTTTTAACTGCTCTTCCACATCTACTTGCATCATTTCCTCTAGCTTATCGTCTTTCTCATCAAAATAAATGGTGTCAATATAAGCCGTTAATGCATCTACTGGTTCTTGCAACACCTCATATGTATCCTCGAATTCACTCATATCCACACTAAATGTTACCGGCTCCACCTCTTCACCTGACATTAAAAGTGGTTCAATATTTAATTCATATTCTTTGTCTCGTTCCACTTCAAATAACACACTAAACGTTTTCTTTTTATCTGCTCCTATTGATGTGTTTGATGGGACTTCTAATTCAATGGAAGCATCAAAAATACTTACCGCGTCAATTTGTTCCTCTCCATCAAATAATTGCATATCATTTTCTGGAAATATATTAATTGAACTGTCTGTTTTATTTTTTACAGCAACATTTAATTTAATCGTCCCTGTATCTCCTTCAGGATCAAACTCATCATTTTTAGACGATAAAATGAACGCCCCATCTTCTACTGTTGCTTCTAACACTTTACTTTTCCCAGATGAATCTGCTTTTTTATCCTCACCAGCACTACAAGCCGTAAATATTAGCAACATAACGATTGCTAAAACAACACTAATACTTTTCTTCATTTAAATCCCCCTTATCATGCCTTTGCGAAAGAAAATAGTTATATATGTATATATATCTAAAAACATTATTATAATTTACCATTAAAAGTCCCTATTTTACCTCTCATATATATGCAACTATTTTCATTTATATTATTATATATTCGCTGAAATTAGCTAAAATTATATATAATATAACAGTAACATTACAAAGATTTCAATACATTTTCAAAAAATAAGTAGTTATGACTAAGTATACATATCTAATTTACACTAACTGTTATTTTACGTTTTCTAAACGTTTCCATAAGAGGAAAGTCTCCACAAAATAACATTATTATTCATTTCCTAGAACATAGTAGTCTGAAAGGTTTATCAACAATAAGTACGTATAGAGCCGTTCAGGCTAAAAAACACTTTTAAAATGATTTCTATTATCATCAAAAAAGTGTTCTATCGTTTATGTATGATGGAATTTTACGATACAAGTACCAAGCTCTTCCTCTTCCCACAATAGCGATAAAATATCTCCATCCTGTAATGGCCCAACTCCCTCAGGCGTACCAGTAAAAATAATATCTCCCTTTTTAAGCCCAAGGTTTTCTCCAATAAAACGAATGAGGTGGCCAATCGGAAAAATCATATGTTGGATATTCCCCTTCTGCCGTAAGGAATCATTGATAAATAATCGAAAGTCCTTTTTTGCACATGGTTCTATTCCTGGAAATGGAATAAATTTTCCTATAATAGCTGCATTCGGAAATCCCTTTGATAATAACCAAGGATGCTGTTTTTCTTTTAATGCACTTTGTACATCTCGTAAAGTTAAATCAAGTCCGATTGTCATCTCGCTAATTAAATCTTGTACAGGTAATTCAGGATTATAATCTTGTCCCATTTTGATGACTAATTCTGCTTCAAAATGTACCTCTCCTTTATCTGAAGGCAAATCAATTTCCTGACCATTTGCTTCTACTATGGCATGGGTTGGCTTATTAAAAACAACCGGAGATGTTGGAACGATATTGCCTAGTTCATGCACATGTTCGACATAGTTTCGGCCAATACAATAAATATTTTTGATTTCATCCATCCACTCTCACTCTCTTTCAACATATTAGTAAATACCCCCTGCAAAAAATGCACGTAATAAACGTTCTTTTTTCTCTAATTCACGTTCCGGTATATACCATTTAGACATTTTTTTCTCTAATGTTATTTTCATTGGTTCTTTCGCTTCCTTTACTTCTAGTTCCTCAAATGTTGTTGGCAAAATTTCTACCACTTTTTCAACGAATTCTTCTTCACTTAATCCATCAAAAATCTTTTCCTGTTTTAATACTGTTTCCAGCATTTTTCGATGGTCTAATGCTGCATAATCTATTTCAACAATCGCTTGAGCATTTGTGTTCGTTATAACATTAACATCTATGACAGAGTTTTCTTGTACATATGGCACATACTCTTCAAATAATGCTTCAATTGTTTCTTCTGATACGTCATAAAAGATAACTTTTTTCATTTTTTCAGCAAAAACATCGTACGCTTCTATTAATTCATTTTCTAGATTGACATCTATAACATCTTCTGTGGTTTCTTCATTCCCCAACACTACTTGTTCTAAGTATGTTTCCATTGCTAGTTCTGGTTCTGTAATATCATCCATTTTCATCTCATATTCTGTTAAATCAAATGGAATTTTCACTTTATTTGCTGGTGGTAAAGTTACTTCCAATTCATAAGATGCGTCTTTTTTCACATTAAATAACGCGTGAAAAAACTTTTCTTCTTCTGAGTTAAGAGAAGGATTTTGGCTAAACTCGGCGATATCAATTCCAGACGGTAACTTATATGGAGAGGTTGCCTCAATAATCTCTCCGTCTTCATTTGTCAAAATCATGTTCATATCTGGGTAAAACTCGCTCGTTTCATCCATATTATTTCTTACATCAATTGTTACCTTAATCGTTTGCTCTTCATTATCTTCATGAAAATCTCTATCATTATCCAACAATACATATTGAATATCTTTTAATATTACTTCGACATCATTTGACTTAGCTACCGGTTGTCCTTTCTCTTCACTAATTGTCTCTTCCCCTATGCTACAAGCAGAAAGAAAAAGAATAAACATCATGCATAAAAGCATGGTTACTCTTTGCATAAAAAACTCCTCACTTTCTAAATTTCTCCAACAAACTTAACTTCGTAAAAAATCAACTGCAATTTTTGACGTAGCAATGACTCCATGAATCAAAGCATTTTCATCGACATCAAAATAATCATTATGGTGTTCTGCTCCACTTCCGTATGCTTTGTTTTTCATACCAATAAATCCAAATACAATGGGACATAACTCACCATAACGACTAAACGGTTCAGATGCAAACCATTGTACTCCTTCCACATTTCTATGCGGTAAAATTTCAGCTAAACCTTTCATTGCCATATCGGCTAATTTTTCATCATTTATCAAAGCAGGTGCAACGATTTTTGTATTTTCATTAAATGTAATCGAACATTGATGTGCTACGGCAGTTTGCGTTGCAACTTCTTTTAAAATGGATAAAGCTTTCGCCCCTTCATCCGCATCATAGAAGCGTAATGTTCCACCAACTGTTACATCATTTGGAATGACATTATGAGCTGTCCCACCATTAATTTTCGTTAATCCTAATGTAACAGTTTTATTCACATCAATTCGATTTACCCATGCACTTGTTAATCCTGTCAAAACATTTGCCGTCGCAAAAATTGGATTAACCGATAAATCTGGCCGTGCTCCATGACCACTTTTTCCATGAACTGTAAAATCAACAAAAATTACACCAGCCATTTTCGGTCCAGCATCAATGCTTACTTTACCTGATTCCAAGAAAGCCGCTAAATGATTGCCATATATAGCTTCAATTTGTTTTCCTTTTAAATGTTCAATCATTGCGTCGATACCACTACCAATTTCTTCTCCTTCTTCAAAAATAAAATAAATTTTGCCTGTTAAGGCTGCTTTTAATTCTGTTAAGATTTTTATCGTCGTTAAAACAATCGCCATATGTCCATCATGTCCACATGCATGCATGACACCATGATTTTTAGAACGATACTTTCTTGGCCCTGCTAAATTATTTGGATTCTCTATGACAGGAAGTGCATCGATATCTGTCCGAATTCCAATCGTTCTTCCAGGTTTACCTGTATCTAGTAAAGCAGTGAATCCTGTTCCTTCGACTTCCTCTATTTCCAAACCCATTTCAGTAACTTTTTCTTTTAAATAGCGTGATGTTTCGTATTCTTTACTACTTACTTCTGGGTGCTCGTATAAATAGGTACGAATAGCGATAGTTTCTGGTTCATATGTTTTTGCAAGTTGTAAAATTCGTTCATTCACATCATTCACTACCTCTCTTTTTACTTCTTTCTATCTTACCATATTTTTTCATAAAAAAAGCTAACAATCATAAACGATCGTTAGCTAGTGATTTAACTTCATTTTACTCTTCTTGTCACTCTTTTAATGATACTTATTACACTTTTACTCTCCGTATAATAACGATTGTAATCCCTGCTGCCGTTAGGATGATACCAATAAATAGATAAGTATACATCGAAGTAGCTGTATTCGGTAATTCACTTTCATGATCGTCATCATTTGTAGCCACTTCTCCGTCTATATCATCCTTTATTCCATATGTTTCATTACTATCTTCATCATTTTGCTCTGTATCCTCTTTGGCTCCATCTCCACTCAATTCCCCGTCACTCTTATCATCTTCTTCGTTATTTCCACTTCCATTTGTTCCTTGCTCTTCTTCGTCGCCTTCATCTGTTTCAACATCTGTTTTTGTTAAATCAATATGAGCAAGTACAGGATCATGATCACTCGCACGTCCATGCATCGGTGTAAAATCAGCATTAACATGTAAAATATCTACCTCACTATGTTGTGCCAAATTATTCGATACTAAAATATGGTCTAATACTTGAGAATTACCTTGGAACACGTACGTATACCGTTTTTCTGCTGGTACATGATCTATTAAATTTGTTAAAATATCCCCTTTTAATTCTTCTATTGGATTTGAAAATTCAAAATCGTTCATATCTCCAAGCACAATAATATTTTCGTCTGGATTATCTTCCTGAATTTCACGCATAAAGTTGTTTAAAATAGCCGCCTGTTCCATTCTTTGTGGCTCACTTTTTAATGTTGGAGGTTGTATTTGTCCAAATATAGCTTCATCTCCACGTTTAGAATTTAAATGATTTGCAATAGCAACAAATGTTTCTCCATCAAACTCAAATTGAGCAGCTAACGGCTTTCTGGAACTTTCAAATGCCGCTTCATTTGGTCCGACTCTACCAGGATTTAATGTTAATTCGCCATTTTTATATTCTACCGTTTCTTCCGCAGTCCCAATTTCACCATCCACTAAAGATACGCGGTCTTTATTATATATAAATCCAACACGAATATTACTATTTGGCGCTCCACCATCTTCATTGTATATAGGGTTAATATTCACATAATCATATGTTGGACCACCCGCTTCTTCAATCACCTGGATAAGACGGGTAAATGTTTCAGATGCATCTGCATCTTCTGGACCACTGTCCATCCCGTTATTATCCTGCATTTCAATTAACCCTACAATATCAGGAGCATGCATATCTTGCACGATTGCTCGTGCAATATTTGCTGCCTTTTCTTCAGATGTTTCACTCGTATTTGCCGAAAAGTTCTCTACATTATAAGCCGCAATAGATAATTTGTCTCTATCTTGTTTCAATATCGTTTCTTTCGGTTCTGTTTCGCCTTCTTCAAATGCGACTTCAATATCTTCTAGATCTGCGTACACTTTGTAATTTTGAAAACCATAGTTTACAACACCTGTAATATCTTTTGTAAATACATCACCTGTTTTCACTTTCAAATTACGAGCATTATTATTTGGATATAACTTGTACTGGATAAATTGAGCATTCGGTTTATCTTTTTCTAATAATAGCCCCCCATGAATCGTATCTGTTTCAAATTCCTCCGTTACAACAACTAAATCACCATGCTCTTGTGGTGCCACAGCCTTTGCTGGTGGTATTTCTACTAGCATTCCTTCTAAACTTTCCCAGTAATCCATTGCATTTTTTTCTCGATCAAATGTATTAAAACCCTCTTTACCAATAACTTGATTTGGAATATCACTTGATGTAATTGTAATTGGTGTTGGTAAATCAACATGGTCCTCAATCACTTCAATCATACCACCACGGTCATTACGTGCATTAATTTGTGTAACTGATAAATCTGTTTCATTCTTGTCATCATATCCATCAATATAATATTCATCTACTTCACCCGTTACTTTAACTTTATTTCCTACATCAATATTTTCAGCACGCCCTGTATAAACGATAATCGCTTCTGACGTATCTTTATTTCCATCATAATTATCCTCTTCTGCCTGTAAATGGAAATAATTCGCTCCTCTAATTTCATATGTGTACGTAACAATTCCTTCAATATCTTCTACAACATGGTTCACATATGGCGATGTATGCCCAGGTCCCTGAATATCGTGAATCTGTAATCCTCTTTCCGCGTCGTATACATTATATGTAAATGTCGTTATATTACTTTCATCAAAACCATCTTTATAAGCGATTGCTTTAATTGTTGTATCTTTCTCTAACATAATTGGGTCTGTATACTCAGTTCCTGTTGTTTCCGTTGGGTCTGTTCCATCTACTGTATAATAAATTGTCGCCTCATCTGTAGCTGTCGTTAATGCCACCTCTGTACCTGAAGGAACTGAACCAGCTCCAGGTGTGGCGTAAACTGGTCTAACTTGATTATCATTTGCAACAATATCATCTTGACTTCTGGGAACGATTTGGAATTCATCATTAAATTGAATAACGATACCTGTAATAGAATCATACGTTTCTCCAATTTCTAATGATAATGAGTCAGTTTCATCACGAACGATAAATTCACCATCTCCATCTGAAGCAGTATAGTTTACCCAACCATTACCAATTTGGTCTTTCGTTAAAGATACATTTTTGACTGTGATTAATTGTGATTCTATCTCATCATTAATTTTATCCCCTGTAACTATTTCAGCAACAACATCTTTTTTACCATGCTTTTCAATTAACAGAGCATCATTTAATTGAAGTAACTTATTATAAAACGCTAAGTTACCTTGAACCGTTACTTCATCACCAATAGATACGTCTAAATTTGTCGGTCGTACAGCAATAGCCCCTGTTTCATCTTGAATTTGAATCGTGTTTTTAAGTTTCGCTGTAACGACTCCCTGTACTGTAATGTTACCTGTAGGGTTTTTGTGTGCCTCTTCAATCTTTACAGGACCTTCTTCTAATGGCGGTTCAGGTTCTACAGTTCCATCAGCAAATGATATCGCCGTCGGATTTTTTAAACCAGATTTCGTATGATATGTTTCTAAACTTCCGGTTATAATTATTTTTTCACCGATTATATTTGGATTTGATGCTAAACCAAATTGATCTCGAAAATCTTTCGTTATTTGGACAAATAACATTTTTTCAATGTCTGTTTCATTCGCATCCGTTGCAATTGCTATATTTGTATTTTCGAACCGATCAATATCTGTCGTCACGTTGTTCCCGCTAATCACATAACCTACTATATGCCCTTCTACAGTTGCCATACCTTCATTATTCTCAATTGCTTCTTCAACTGAAACCGTCTCTTCTGCATACACTGATTGCATAAAAGATACATTAGAAAGCAATAATAAAAATATCATTAATAGTGAAAAGGTTTTCTTCCATTGCGCTTTTGCATGAAACATATAACACGACTCCTTTAATAGTTTTTAAAAAAGACCTTTTACATACGAAACTTCGTCCGATGTAAAAGGTCTCGGGTCCATCTTTTAATTCATACGAAACTTTCGAATGGCGTAAATTGCGATACCTACTAATAATAATAAAGAACCAATTAATAAAGTCGTATACATTGTTGTTGCGGTATTCGGTAATGCACTTCCTTTTTCTTGATCATCATCATCTTTCCCAGGTGTAATTACCGTTCCCTTATCATCCTCTGTACCATTTTCGTTCTCATTACCTGGTTCATTCGGATCTGGTGTTGGAACTGGATCTGGTGTCGGTGTAGGTTCTGGCGTTGGCTCAGGATCTGGTGTCGGTGCTGGATCAATCGGGTTTTCCGGAATTTCATCCAATGCAGCATCTAAAATACGTCCTTCTCTTTCAGGATCAACCTCGCCATTTAAATATTTTTCATCCACCATATAATCACGTAATTGTTCCCAATCTACTTCACCAATATTTGTCACACGTCCTTCTTCATACACTTTAGCGAACGTTTCAAAACCGTCTCCACCTTGTGCTGTAAATTGGTTTGTTGTAACTGTATAATTTTGTTGCAAATCAATTGGTGTATATTCACCATTTTGCAACACTTGCATATCAATTACTCTATCCCCAACCTCTTTATTACTATCAAAATAGTATTTCATCCCTGCAACATGTAAAAAACCGCCATTTTCATTCGGTGCTTGACTAACACCATGCTCCAATATCTCTTTTAATTCAGCTCCTGTTATCGTTGCAACAACTGGATCATTTCCAAACGGTAATACTTCGATAATTTCTCCGTTCGTAATTTTCCCTTTCGCAATCGGTGCACGAATACCTCCACCATTTTGTAAAGCAATCTCTGTTTCGGGGAACTTCTCTTTTGCCTTCGCTAGCATGGCGTCTGTTACAAGATTTCCCAATTCCGTTTCATTCGCACGAACACTATCTGACCTATCATTGTCAGTATGTCTTGGATTCGTTAATTCTTTTAACGCTTTAGCTCCACTCGGTTCATTAAACAGTTCATCTACTTCAGCTTTATACGTTGCTAAAACCTCTACAGCTTCTGGATCATCTTCAACATTTGATAAATCAACTAGTTCTCCTTCATGCTGAATAATTGTACCTTCTTCATCAAACACAACATCTAATACACCTAAATTATCAACATATTGTCCTGTTTGCACAATTAGCGTTGGCTCTTCCTCTGGTCCTTTTACAATCGTATTATTTAATTCTGTATGTGAGTGACCACCAACAATAATATCTATGCCGTCAACTTGTTCAGCTAACACTAAATCATTTCCTACTGCTGGATTGCTATCATATCCAATATGTGTTACGGCAATAATCTTGTTAACACCCTCATCTTCAAGTGCTTCAACCGCACGTTCAGCAGATTCTTTATAATTTAAAAATTTCACTAATTCTGGGCTGGCAATATTTTTTGTATCTTCGGTCGTTAATCCGAAAATACCGATATCTTCCCCATCAATTTCTTTAATAATCGCATTATATGCTTTTCCACTACTTGCTTCTCTTACAACAGAATCCTGAACTTTTAAATGTGATAATGTTGGGTCATCGGAGAAATCAACGTTTGTCCCTAAAAATGGGAAAGAAGCATCTTCGATAAATTTTTGTAATTCTGGATGTCCTTCAGGAGTCCCTAAATCAAATTCATGATTCCCAAAAGCGAAAGCGTCAAGACCCATGAGATTAAACATTGCTAAATCGGCCTTTCCCTGATGTAAGTTAAAATATAATGTACCAGAAAAACTATCTCCAGCATGTAATAATAAGTTATTCTCACTGTTTTTACGTTGTTCTTTTATTTCAGTGATCGCCTTCGGTAACTTGTCCGCATGTGAATGTGTATCATTTAAGTGCATTACTTTTAATTGGAAGTTCTCATCACCGTCTTCTTCATCTTCAGTTTCTTCTGTTTCGTCTTCCTCAGGTTCTTCCTCTTCTTCTGCTAATCCCTGCACTTCTTCTTCATTCGTTGCTTTTTCTTTTTCAAACTCTTCATCAGAAGGTTCATCTACAGACTCAATAGGTACCTCTGTTTCAGATGAATCGTTTACATTTTCTTTATTTTCTTCACTATCAGGTACACTTTCTTGACCGTCCTCATCATCTTCCTTAAGTATTTCTTCCGACGGCTTATTTACATTTTGCTCGACCCGCTCAGGTGAATTATTATCTGACTGATCATTATGTACTGCAGGCTCCGCTAAACTTGTTGACGGTATAGTAGTAAATATAATCATTAATACTAGCATGAGCTTCGTTAATATGTTCCTATACTTTTTACTCACTAAATATCCTCCTTTTGTTATACGATACAAAATTCAATATAGTACATCAACGTTAAATATTGATGTATTTCATGTAAAAAATACGTAAACACCCCCCAAAAATAATTGAATAATCTGTGAACTCAAATAATAATTATATACGTAAAAATAAGTTAATTAATGAGGAAAGAGAATGGTTTTAAATATAAGTAAAAAGATTGAATTACAATCATTTTCATTTAAAACGTTGGTATTTCTTCCTATTTACATCTGTTCAACATAAACATATACCCCTAAACATACAAAAATCCCCTAGAGTTAGATTTCAACCTAACTCTAGGGGATACAATCGTTTATATATTATTTAGTCAATAACTGCTTTCATATGAGCTTTCGTTACGGACCAATGCGATGTATTCCAATACGCTTTTTTATTTTTAATATAGATAATTTGTGGAGATTCATGCTTCACTTCTAAGTCCGCTTCAATTTGATTCGAAACAGGGCGTGATTCACGTACCTTCACCAAACTATAATCAATATTCGTGTCCGGTGTATCTGCTAAATAATCATTATATTCATCTAATGCATTAAAACTAACTGGACAAGTTGTACTATGTTTTAAAATAACTTGATCTTTGTCAACTGATTTTTCTAAAATTGCTTCCCATTCTTCTAGTTCTGTTATTTCATTCCATACCATCTCTGTTCCCTCCTAATGAATTCCTACCTATAAGTGTACGATATTTTGGCTATAATTCAAAAGAACGTGCTTAAACATCTTTCTATTTATATTTATGCAATACAACAATCGTCAGAATAATTAAACTTTATGCATTTGACATAATTATAGTTGTATAAGTATACAAATTATCGTATACTTATTTATATTGAATTTGATTAAAATAGGAGTTAGGAAAATGAATAATATTAAAGCGAAAGATCATATAAAATTTATCGTCCCTTCTTTACTCGGTGTATTTTTATTTATGACACCTATTAAAGTTGCAGGGAACTTTACAATCCCCATTGCAGTTTTGGCCGGATTTATTCAAGACGGATTAGCAAATTACTTATCATTAATTATGACGGTCATCGTCGTTTTAACCGGAATATTAACCATTGTTTTTTCGTTGAATCCTTCTTTTACTAAAAACAAACCATTTTTACAACGTTTGTTTCTAGTCGGGAATTTCTGGATGATTACACGTTTTATTGCAGCAATTTTTACATTAATGATTTATTTCCAAATTGGTCCAGACATTATGGTTGGCGAAGATACAGGACAATTATTATTAGATGATTTATTACACGTACTATTTTCTGTCTTTTTATTCGCTGGTTTCTTTTTACCGTTATTAACGAATTTCGGATTGTTAGAATTTATCGGTGCATTTATGAAAAAGATTATGCGACCTTTATTTAAATTACCGGGACGTTCTTCGATTGACGCATTAGCTTCGTGGATTGGTGACGGTACAATTGGAGTATTATTAACGAGTAAACAGTATGAAGAAGGGTATTATACAAAACGAGAAGCAGCAATTATCGGAACAACTTTCTCCATTGTTTCTATTACTTTTACATTAGTTATTATAGAAAAATTAGGTTTAGAACATAAATTTTTACCTTTTTACTTTACGATTATTGTAGCAGGATTTGTAGCAGCCATTATTATGCCACGTATTCCTCCGTTATCACGTAAGAAAAATGAATATATTAATCCAGAGCAAAAGATGATTGATGAATCGATTCCTTCTGAACACAACGTATTTTCGTATGGATATGAAAAAGCAATTCAACGGAGCCGTGCAGAAAAAGGAGCAGGAAAATTCATTTCTGAAGGAGTTAAAAACGTTCTTGATATGTGGATGGGTGTTGCACCTGTCGTGATGGCTTTCGGTTTAATTGCTTTAATGATTGCTGAAGGAACACCATTCTTCCAATGGTTAGGAATTCCATTCATCCCTATTTTAGAATGGATGCAAGTGCCAGAAGCAGCAGAAGCTTCGCAAACTATTTTAATTGGTTTTGCGGATATGTTTTTACCAGCAATTATCGGGTCTTCTATTGCATCCGAAATGACTCGCTTCATCATCGGTGCCTTATCTATCACACAACTTATTTACATGTCAGAAGTTGGTGGACTACTTTTAGGTTCGAAAGTACCAGTGTCATTTAAAGATTTAGCGATCATTTTCTTGTTAAGAACTATTATCACATTACCTGTCATTGTATTGTTAGCACATCTATTCTTTTAGTAAAAAAAGTGATGTCCACCAAATTAGGTGAACATCACTTTTTTATTTCCAATAATTATTTGCTACGGCAATCGTCTGAAAATGAATTGCAATTACTTGGGAAGCCATCGTTAAACTATCTGGGTTTTAGGCATAATCTGGACGTAATTTTTCACGAACAGCTGGATCTGGCTGTGTATAGCCAACACGTTTTCTCGCCAATGTAACCGCCAAATCAAATCCCGCTTCCGGTGTGTCTGTTATTAAACTAGGTAACCAACTACTCATTTTCATCCCCCATATAGAGTGTACGAGCTTATACATTCATTTTACATGAATGTTTACTATATGGATAGACTTAATTTTTCTTTGTCGCTTGTTCCATTTGTTGCCAAATAGAGCCTTCCCCTTCTTTTCCACTTTCAATACGGGTAAGTGCCATTTTTGCTTGCATACGTACTTCAAACTCTGTATCTTCTAACGCTTTTTGTAAAGCTGGAATCGCTGATTCATCTCCTACTTCATATAAAAACATTGCCGCACGCCAACGAACGATTCGGCTTTTATCCTCTAATGTTTGAATCATTTCTGGCATCGCTTCTTTAAATCCTAAATCACTTAAACAATCCCCAGCCGTACGACGTACATTGACAGAACGATCTTGCAATGCTTTATATAAATATGGCAATGTTTCTTTCTGTTCAATCATCCCTAAATAAGCCGTCGCAATTCGACGGACAGACGAATTATCGTCTTCTAAAGCCTTATTTAATAAAGGATAATCGTCTTCTGTTGGATCAGGCATATTCGCCAATACTGCATATCGATCTCGCCAATTATCAGCGTCTAACATATGGACGGTAACTTTTTGACGGTAAGTTTCTTTCGGTGCCTCATCAAGTAAAGCTGCCTGTAACAATTGTTTCAATCTTTCTTCCGTATATGCTGCATCTAATTCTGCTACTACTGCTTGGCCAATTTCATCTAGTTCACCATATCTCGGACTTTGTTCAACCCATTTTCTTTCTAGTAAATAACTATTCGATGCACTTGCCGCTTCCATTGCGGCATTCGTTAATCTTTCTGGTAGTGCATAACGTTTCTCCACTTCTGCCTCAGTTAACTTCACTTGTGTCGGGATATTACGGATCATTTGGATTTCAACCTTTACTTCTCCAAACGCTTCGCCCTCTTCTTGTGTCACAGCTTTAGAAAACAAATCATCTGTTATGCTATCCGCGCCAAATATTGCGTACACTTCAGGTAAAATTTCTTCCCAAGTAACCCGGGGATTACGCTCAATCGTTATAAAATCAATGACACGATAAATTCCTTTTATACCATTAATTTCGAATAATTTTTGTATATAAGATGGCGCTTCATGAAGCGGATCAGTATGAGAAAAATTGAACGCTTCTCCATCTAGTAAAGTTTCATTTACATTTACTTTCATTGAATATGGACTAGGTGTCGGTTCCATCGAAATAATTTTCATGTAACATCCTCCTCATTTGTATACATTTTACTACAAAATACATACTACTTCCTCTAATCGATTTCATGTTACATCACAGGATCATTTAGTACAATAGAAGTAATGATGGAAATAGGAGAAAAAAAATGCAAAAAGTATATAGTGATGTTATACAATTTCGTGGCTCACATTATGATTTTGGGTATCGTCAAGGCGAGCTGTTAAGGCATTCCCTTTTAATTAAAAATCGAATGAAGCAATGGTTAGATAAAAATCCTCGTCGTTTTTTAATTGATGTTCCCCATTACAAACATATTATTTCGAAACATGCTCCTTTCATTTGGGATGAAATGGAAGGGCTAGCCGAAAGTTTACATATGCGGATGGAGGATGCTGTCCGACAGTTTGGTGGATATTATTTAGAATATGGTAGAAGTGGTTGCTCTATTTTTGCACAAAATAACTACTTCATACGTAATTATGATAATGACCCTTTATCATATGAAGGTCGTTTTGTTTTATATGCCCCATTTGATGGTGGTTATGCAACAATTGGTCCTTCCATGCAAATCACAGGACGAACAGACGGAATGAATGAACACGGGTTAGTCATGGGGTATAATTTTATCAACCGAAAACATGGTGACGATGGTTTTATGTGCAATATGATTGGCCGAATTATACTAGAACAATGTGCAACGGTTGATGACGCGATACAATTATTAAAGGAAATTCCACATCGACATTCTTTTAGTTATGTAGTGAAAGATGCTAAGCAAAAGGAAACTACCATTGTAGAAGCATCTCCTCGTGAGGTGCAAGTGAGAATTGGTAATATTTGTACAAACCATTTTACGATTTTAACAGAAGAAAACCGTTACCGTATGGATGATTCTATACGGAGAGTCAAAGTGTTAGAGAATGAGCAACATCATGCGATTGATGCCTTAGAAGCTTATAAATTAATGAATGATACGACAACCGGGATTTTTTCGACGAACTATGGTGCATGGTCTGGTACATTGCATACAGCGATTTATTATCCAGACAAATTGCGTATTGGTTTTACAATTGGTGGAGACCGTTTTCCATTTATATTTCATTTCAAAAAATGGGTTCATGGGGAAGATGTTCGTGTAAAGCGCATTAACGGTTTATTACTAGCGAAAGATCCATTTATAAATATGGTAGAATTATAAAAACTATGAGACAGTGTGTGCTTATACTGTCTCATAGTTATTTTGGTATTTCTAAAATCCGAACATCTGTGACGGCATAGTCAATCTCAGGATGTGCATGAAATTTCGGCAAAATCTCCCGATGAAATCGCGTTTTCGTTGCTGTTCCTTTTCGGTAATCGACCATATAACGTAATGTTACAATAATTCCATCCTCATTCGAATTTAAAGCAAACACTGGTTTATACTGTTCTTCTGCTTCTGTAATTAAATCATCTCCTCTTTCCTTACTATCTTGAATAAAATCAGCGTAATAACGATCCCCAGCTTCTTGCATAATTTTCTCGGCCTCTTGCCAATTACTTTCATATGTTAAAATGAACTGAATCTCATGCCATACATAGGCATACTTTCTTCCGACAACTTCAATTGTTTCTTCAAAAATCGTTTTATTCGGAAACTTTATCATACGACCCGTATTGGAGTCTGATGATAACCATTTCCTCACTTCGAGTAACTCAAAATGTGTGAACTTTACAGCAACTACATCTCCCATTACATCGTTAATTTCGATTCGGTGTCCCTCTTTAAAATATTTTCCATGTTTAATGACGAAATAACCAATCAAGTTATTCGTTAATCCTTTTACGATAAAGACGACAAAAATACCTAGCAATAATAAAATCATCATAAAGGCATTTAAAGAACGAATCCAAATTGCGAAGATAACGATCGTCAATAATGTCGAAATGATTCGTTTCGATATTTTTTTCCATAAAAATTGATCTTTTATATTTGTAACATTTTTCTTAATAATTTTTTTAAAAAAGATATGTAAAAACAATGCGAATAAAACGAACATAGCTGTTAGTGCAATTTTATCTATATATACATCAGACGTCGTAAAGGTGGCAAACATTTTTTCGAGCCATTCAGAGAAATAATCTAACAATATATCAGACACAAAAAAACCTCCTTCTCTACCTTATTTTAACATAATAATAAAATGAAAATAGCATTATATAAAAAGAACATGACGTCCTTACATGCATATTTCATTTAGATGATTCATTCAATTTATAACTTTGATAGATAAGCGCCATTTCGGATACGACACAAATTCATATATTGTAATAAATCTAAAAGAAAGGATGGTTTAAATGAGTAAAGATAAACATGTTACTTGTGAAGCTTGTCGCCATAAGGAAAGACCTTGTTATGAATGTGAATTCCATAGCCAACAGAAATGTCCACCAAACTTAGCATCCGATTGTATTGTCGTTGATTCTCTAATTTGTAATAAAAAAATATACAAAATTGCAGAACTTTCCGTTCCAATTCCAACATTAGGAGATATTATTGATATTGGACCAGGAGGAGTTATTACACCACTTATTTCTCTAACACCAGAATTAAGTGGAATTGTCACGCAAACGACAGTCGTAAAAGATATGGTTATTAATACAGGTTATTTACCAGCGAATGTTACCATTTTAGGAATTGAAACCCCATTACAAATTAATATTCCTTTCCAGCAAGAAACAGTATGTCCAGGAGTATGCCCGGAAGACAGAATTCATGAATCACCATTTAAAATAGAGTCTGTCGTCACTCAAGGTATTGAAGCACTAGGTATTTCAGTAGGAAATATTTTATTTAAGGTTGTACTCTCTACGAACTTAACTGTAACGAGACCAGTCGTCACAAAGGCTCCTAACTTAAGAGTTGTGAAAGATGTCAATGACAATCGTTGTGAAGGCAGTGATTGGTATGGTTAAACAAAGTCCTTTTCAACACGATCTTTTTGACTTCACTTATATTGAAGAACAAGTTAAAAACTTAAAAAAATCTTTACCAGAGAAAGAGATGGAAGATTTAGAAGAACAAACTCTTAAAAAATTAGTCGAGGAACAGACGTTTATATTAAGAGATATCGATGAAAGGCTTCATAATATCGAAAAGAAACAACAAAAAAGAAAATGGTTTTAATGTTTTTCTAATGTTCGAAATATCTTCCAAATAATCCATCATCTATATTTCTATCGTATGGAATAAAAATAAATATGTGACACGTATACAATGAAAAATACTCTAAAGATGTTGATGTCTTTAGAGTATTTTTATATACCTTTTCATTATATACAAGAAAACGTTCTATAACAGTTGAATGACATGAAACAAACTGTTAGCCTTTTTATCGAGAAAGCTTTAATAAATCCCGTGTCACTTTTAAGAATATGACTAAGTAAAATTTACCTATTTAATTATATTTATTGTATAATCTAAACTAGACATACTAATTTTCATAACATGAAAGGAGTACATAATTTGAAAAAATTTTTGTTTATTTTCGCGACAATATTTATATTAGCTGCTTGTAGTTCTCCATATGACGATTTATTAAAAGAAGGTAATGAAGCATTCGATAAAGGAGAATATGACCAAGCCTTAAAACTATACGAATATGCTTTGGACGAAGATGAAGACGGAAAAGAAGCGAAAGAAAAAATTGAAATCATCGATATGTATAATGAATTAAACTCCATTGATGAAGGTGATTGGGATGAGGCATTTGATCTTGCAAATGACATTTTAAAACATGATGCCATCAATGACAAAATGAAAAAAGAAGTCAAGGAAACATTAACGACCGTTGAAACAAATAAAGAAGAGGAAGAAAAACTATTAGCTTCCTTGGATAAAATTGAAAAAGATATTAAAAATGAAAAATTCGAAAAAGCCGCTAAAGCTTTAGAGGACTTTGACTTCACAGTCGATTCTTCTGAAGTATATGATCGCCATGAAGAATTAGGGTATTCATTAGAGGATGCTACAATTGCTTTTGCCGAAAAAGAACGTGAAAAGGAAGAAAAAGAAGCAGAGAAAAAACGGAAAGAAGAAGAAAAGAAAGCTGCCGCATCACAAAGTAAATATGACAAATATTATGATAAAGCAATGGCGATAGAAAGCCGTATGAAAGACGCTGCTTATGATGCAGGTTATATGCATGATTATTCTGTGGTTTCTTATAAATTTGTTTCAGATTGGGACAATCTATTAAATGAAGTTTGGGATGTACTAAAGGAAGACCTTCCTTCTGACGTCTATGATGAATTATTAGAAGATCAGCGTGAATGGATCCAAAATAAAGAAGCTGAATACAAAGAGTACTCTGATAAAGTAGAGGCAGATACATACTTAGGTTTCACGACAATGAATCGAACTGTTTATTTAATTACCCATTATATTGATTATTAAACTGTTTAACAGAAAAAGATTTTAATGTTTGTTCAAGAATACTTTCTACTAAATCACCTATTGTGAAAGCTATATCATTTTTAGGTAATATTATTTCTAAACCTAAAGGCAAAACAACTTACTTCATGATATAAAGTTTAAATCTAAAGAGCACCTCTGTAATTTATTGTGTAATTACTTTAATTTTACTCGAGAGTGCTCTTTTTGTGTGCCTTAACATAGCGAAATAAATCTACGGTGACTCCTACGGAACTATCCGTGTCCGAGAACGACAAAGAAAGTAAATTTCTTTGTTGCTTGAGTCCGGACCGTAGAACGCGAAGTAGATGGATGGAGCGATGTAATTGATCAAATAAAATGAAAAAAGGGAATCTCAGTAAAAATCAATTTACTAAAGTTCCCTTTGTAGTTCACTCGGTTTTGTCCCAGACTCTTGTTATTATCCCCAAACTTTATCAGCAATACGCTTAATTAATTTCATTTTTTCCCACTGATCTTCTTCCGTTAGTTCATTTCCTTCTTCTGTAGAAGAGAATCCACATTGTGGGCTTAAACATAATCTATCAAGTGGAACATATTTTGCCGCTTCTTCAATACGTGCAATAACATCTTCTTCTTTTTCAAGTGCAGGGCTTTTCGATGTAATTAACCCTAACACAACCTGTTTATCTCCAGTTAAATACTGTAGAGGTTCAAATCCACCTGCACGATCTGTATCAAATTCTAAATAATAAGCATGAACATTTTCACGACCAAATAATGCGTCAGCTACAGGATCATAGCCTCCTGAATAATGCCATGTAGATCGATAATTACCACGACAAACATGTGTTGTGACAACTAAGTCCTCAGGTAAACCTTCTAAAACACGATTATTTAAATCAATATACTCTTCGATTAATGCGTCAACATCAACACCGTTACTTTCTGCCTTTTCGCGATAATCCTTGTCACATAATACGGCCCAAACTACCTCATCCATTTGAATACTACGACAACCTAAATCATAAAATGCTTGAAATGCTTTTTGATATGCTTGAACAATATCATCGTATAATTCTTGTTTATTCGGATAGATACTTTCTGTATTCTCCAAATTATGAGGTTTTGTAATTTCATATAAAAATTGTACTGCTGAAGGGAATGTTTGTCTCGCAATAACACCTTCAGGTTTGATCGATGCTAAATATTTATAATCTTCTAAAAATGGATGGTTTGAAAAATCAATTTTCCCAACGATTTTAGCCGTTTCATTTCTCGTTTCAACACCTTGGAATTTTAAGCCAGATTCTGTATATGCTTTTTCAACGCCGTCTAATCCCCACATAAAGTCTAGATGCCACCAACTACGACGAAACTCTCCGTCTGTCACAGCTTCTAGTCCAATTTCAGCTTGTTTTTGCACTAAATATTTAATTGCATCATCTTCTACTTTTCTTAATTGTTCTGCTGTTATATTTCCAGCCTGAAAAGCTTCTCTAGCCTCTTTAATGCTTTCTGGGCGTAAAAATGAGCCTACATAATCAGCGCGGAATGGTGCTTTTTTCACTTCTGCCATCTGTCATCCTTCTTTCTTATGTACGTAATATTCTGATATTTTACAATATTATATATTATAACAGATGATCTACTATTCATCTAATATTTCATATATGAAATTAAAATCTAATGAAAAGTGAATGATAGATTTATTTTAAGGCATAATTTCTAATAATTCGAATACAACTTCTCCATCAGGATCTATCGTATAAATTGTGCCAACATTCGGTGCGAAATAACTTATATACGTATCCTCACCACTGTATATGCTTGTTACTTCAACGACATTTTCAAACGTTCCAGCCGTAACTTGTTTTGTTAGCCCAACATCCGTTATTTCCATATATACGTTATTCAACATATACTCCTCATAGGTTGTACCTATTTCAACAGGGTATGGAAGAACCATCCAATATTCACTTTCTATTACTCCCTCATACAACCCATCCTCATCCTCATGCATTGTGGAATGTGATGTTTCCCCTATTTCCTCTGATACCCAAAGATTCGTATCATTTGGACTATGTTCATACTTACCCGTATATTTAAGTGTATGTATGTCTCCTTCATAATTTTTAATTTTATATCGTTTATTTATATCGCGCATATAAGAATGTGTCTCAGACTTTTTTTCTTTTATATGTTTATCGTCATGCCCGGAATTCTTTTCCTTTGCCGTTGTGATTCTTTTCTCTTCTAATTTTACTGCGTTTGATTCTTCTTTCTTATCCTCTTTTGCATCGCTTTTTTCGTCATTGATAAACGTTGCAAATGGAATGTCATCTACATCCTTTGATTCTACTGGATCGACTTCTATGAGTGCTTGTTCTTGATTACAACCAATTAAAATAAAAATAAACCCGAATAAGATACATACCTTTTTCATACGCAACCCCCCCATTATATGTCATTACCCTTATTTGATTGGAAACAACTGTTAAGATCCCCCTTCTTACACATAATATAGAATAACTACTATAATACCGTTTATAATCGCTACACCGAAAAAGATAAGTGATATGAACAGAAAAATTGTCCCTCTTTGCACAAATGAATCAATGATCATCTCTCGTGGCTCATATGGATCATAATATATTCCCGACATTTGAATACGGCCTTTATAAAAACTCGACAGCTTGTTCATAACCAGTCCCATTCACTATATATATATCGGACAACTAATCTAGCTCCTTTAATTCCATGAATAAAACGTATTTTCATCATACAAAAAGCTAGGAGAAATGGCAATTGCCTTTTCCTAGCTCTCATATTACTCATAAATAAAATCGACGAGTTTTTCAAGTCCTTTCGTATTTTCAAAATTCGGATTCAAAATATATTTTGCATCTTCTAACATAATTTTATCTTCTTTTACTGCCGTTAATGTTTTCCAACCTGAATCCTCCATTAAATGACTAAATGATTCTTCCCCTTTACCAAAGAAGTCTAATAACACAATATAATCTGGATCCATTTTTATAATCTGTTCCATTTCTGCTGGGCCAGAACGTTCTAAATCAATACTATCAGTTGCCGGTGTTGCACCAGCCAATTGGATTAAATCATATGAAATATTTGTCGGTCCTAACATAAATGGTCCCATATCTCCTCCGACTTCCGATAATACTAATACAGATGGTGCATTCTCTTCAGGTACTTTTTCTTGAATCGCTTCTATTTCATCGTTCATCTTCTCTACTTTTTCTAGCGCAATTTCTTTTTTCCCGATTGCTTCCCCAATCGTTAAAGCTGCATCTTGGAATTTTTCTACCGTTACAAACGGACTGAATGAAAGAATCGGTGTATCAAATTGAGATAAAATAT
>DXHX01000062.1 GCA_019113205.1 Candidatus Pseudogracilibacillus intestinigallinarum
GAAGCAAAAGGGGAGCAATTTGGAGATAGTGGAATGAGACGTGTGAACCGTGCCGAGTCCCATATTACACAATATAAGGATATATATGAATCTAATATTGTCGTATAATAAAAAGTCCTTTCTCACGATCATGTGAGAGAGGATTTTCTTTTGTTGTTTGTATGTATTTACTATAATGGATGTTAAGTATGTTTAGATAGGAGTAGATGATATGTCATTACAAAATAAAGTAGCGATTATTACTGGTGCCGGAAAAGGGATTGGCTGTGCTACTGCGTTAGCACTTGCTGAAGAAGGAGTATCTTTAGGCTTAATTGCTCGTACGGAAACGGATTTACAAAAGGTAGCAGAAGAGGTTGCCAAATACGATGTGCGCGTTGCGATTGCAACAGCGGATGTTTCCGATTATACACAAGTTGAAAAAGCTGTAGAAAAATTATATGGGGAATTAGGGACGTTTGATATTTTAATTAATAATGCTGGAATGGCTAAATTCGGAAGCTTTTTAGAATTACCAGTAGAAGAATGGGAACAAATTGTGAAAGTGAATCTTTTCGGTATGTATTATGTGACGCGTGCAGTGTTACCGAAAATGATCGAACAAAAGTCAGGAGATATTATCAACATTTCATCCACTGCTGGTGAAAAAGGTGGCCCTGTAACGAGTGCTTATAGTGCATCGAAGTTTGGTGTCATGGGATTAACAGAATCACTTGCAATGGAAGCGAGAAAGCATGATATTCGAGTGACGGCATTAACACCGAGCACAGTCGTAACAGATTTAGCGATCAATCAAGGATTAGTAAAAGGTGATGAGCAAGATGTATTACAACCTGAAGATTTAGCAGAATTGATTGTTGCTTCGCTAAAATTAAAGAGCCGTGTATTCTTAAAAACAGCAGGATTATGGACGACAAACCCGTAAGACTAAGGAGAAAGACTTTACTATAAATGGTAATAGTGGAAAGCCCCCCCTTAAAGTAGACAGATGGAAGATAAAATCTGTTTTACTTTAAGGGGGGTTTTTAATATAGATGATCCCATGTGCAGAATGTTTAGAAGATTTATGGAATTCTATTAAATTAGGTGAAAATAACGCAAAACAACGTAAATATGACAAAATTCTGTATAAAACTCTATGTTTTCTTTAATTTACTCTATATTTCTTTCGTTTTGCTTGATTTACTTTCATGTACCTTTGTATAATCATCATGTTATGTTTTTTTAGCATGGGGAAGTGTAAGGAGGAATATTATGGAAGATTTTACGATTTGGGCTTTGTTAACAGATATCGCAATCATCTCAGCACTCTTACTAGTTGGAACGGCCATTCGTGCTAAGGTGAAGTGGGTACAATCTTTGTTTTTACCTGCTAGTATGATTGCCGGATTTATCGGTTTGGCATTAGGACCTAGTGGTGTTAATATATTGCCATTTTCAAGTCAGTTTGCTGCATATCCAGGCTTATTAATTGCATTTATTTTTGGTGCAGTACCTATCGGTGCCGCAAAAGTAAGGTTTGGAGAAGTATTCCAACGTGTACGTGAAATGTTATCTTATTCTATTTTGATAACAGTAATTATGTGGGGTGGAGGAGCGGTAGTCGGGCTATTATTAGTTGGATTATTCTTCACGGATATAAATGTTGGATTCGGTTTAGTGCTAGGTGCCGGATTCGTTGGTGGACACGGTACAGCTGCTGCGGTCGGAGAAGCATATGCAAAATACGGCTGGGACGATGCAATGTCGCTTGCAATGACATCGGCAACTATCGGTATTTTAGTAGCAGTTATTGGTGGAATTATTATTATTAAACGAAATACAGAAAAAGGAAATACGCAATTTATTTCTAGTTTTAAGGAATTACCGAATGAATTAAGAACGGGATTAATTAAAGAAGGGGATGGCCGTCGTCCGATTGGAGTAGAAACCGTTTCATCGAACTCGATTGATCCGTTAGTGTATCATGTTGCAATTATTTCTATGGTTGTTGGTGGAGCATATTGGTTAACAGACACATTAGAGTCTATTTTCCCAATGGTTGCCATTCCATTATTTAGTGTTGCTTTTATCGTTGGATTGATTTTCCAGAATATCATGCGTTTATTTAAAGCAGATAAATATATTGACCAACCAACAATGGACAAAATTGGTGGAAGTGCGACTGATTTTCTTGTTGCAATCGGAATTGCTTCGATTAACTTAACTGTCGTCATGGATTACGCAGTACCGTTAATTATTTTATTTATATTCGGAATTTTATGGGCGTATGTTATTTTTAAATTTATTGGTCCAAATATGTTCGAACATTTTTGGTTTGAAAAAGCTATCTTTGGTTGGGGTTGGAGTACAGGTACTGTAGCGATGGGGTTAGCATTGCTTCGTATCGTGGATCCGAACTTAAAGAGTAGAACGATGGAAGATTATGCGATGGCTTATGTCGGTTTAGTACCATTAGAGCTAGTAATCATTACATTTGCTCCGATGGTCTTTGCATTAGGTTTTGCGTGGACAGTACCAACTGTGTTACTTGCCATTGCCGCAATAGTCATTGGTCTCCATGTTCATTTTAAATTATGGGGCTTCGACCGTTCAAAATAAATATAGAAAACCTTAGCATCTATTTTAGTTGATATAGATGCTAAGGTTTTTTGTTTTGCATATAGATATATATATACCGCCGTAAAACGTTATACATTCAGCATTAAAGTCGGTTAGAAAAATAAAAGATAGGTAAAATGACTTACTGTGTCCGATTTAATACCTATTGTCGACTCTTGTAAAGTTTTGTAAAATAAATGAAATCCTTTTGTAAAGAAATTGCGTATGGGAGGCTCAATAAAGATCGAAGAAATGTATTTATGGTGAATGGAAATTCTATTATGTGAGCGGAATAGTTAATAAAAGGATTGGTTCAACAAGGGAGAAATAATACATATATAATACGAGGAGGTACTTAAATGGTTAAAAGTATACAACGATTGGGTTTAATAGTTGTTAGTGTAATCATGTTAGCTGCTTGTGGTGGGCTGTCTAATGAAGAGTTGGCTGAAAAGAATAAAGAGGCAATGGATGATGCCAAAAGCATGATGCTTGAATTCAACGAAAAGGAAACAAACGGAGTAAGTAAGGGAACAACCTATTTAATGGATAAAGGGGAACAATTCCGAATTGAATATGAGAATAGGGATAGTGTTTTATATGGCGATAAGGATGTCCTACTTATACAAGAAGGTAGTTATGTGGAAGACATTTCAGCTAATAGAGACAATGTCAATGTGGAAACAATCATTGAGTTGTTTGTCAATCCGTTAGAAGTATTCGAGGAGATGGATGAGGACTTCCTAGAACATATTGAAGTCGAAGAGAAAGATGATGAAATATCGATCGAATATATCGGGGACGAGGATGACGAAAATTCCTTAATTGATATGGGGGAAGCGTATTTAAAAATTACATTGTCTGATCAACAAAATAGAGATTTTGACGAAATTGATGTGAGCAAGTTTGCTTTAACGATGGATATAGATGCAGAAACGTATTTAGCAAATAAGGTTCATTTAAAAGTGACGTATGAAGAACAAGGCATTGAAAATAAAATGAACCAGAAATATACGTATAAAGAATATGATAAACTTGATGAGATTGAAAAACCGGAACTAGGCTCATCGGAAGATATATTTGGCTCGAATAATCCTTCTGATGATCCTTCCGAGGTTAATAGCCCAGGAGAAGGAGAATTAGACCAGGATGTTATTAAAGGTGCTGGTGAGTATGTAGAGGCATTAATTTATGCGACTGTATATCAAGATGAAAAAGCATTCGTTTCTTCCGCACCAGAGTCGATGCCTGAAAAAGAAGCAAAAGAACATGCTAAGTTACAAAAAGAATCATTTAGGGAAATTTATAAGAGCAATACAAAAAATAATATGGCTGGTTTAAACGTAACAGAAGAACAGTTTGATCTGCTAACAGATGCTTTTTTAGACGCGATTAGTAAGGCGGAATTTAAAGTGTTAACGTCGACGGCAACAGATCCAGAAAGTGTTGTGGTAACTGTTTCTATAAACGGAATAAATAATACGAAAGTATACGAAGATACAGAAAAGAAATTAGAGGAAGCAGTAGCCGCTGACGAAGGCATGTCTCAAGACGATATAGTATCTAAAAATTTAGAAATACTAACAGCAGAATATAAAAATGTAGAAAAAATAAAAGAACCTGTAGAAGTGCCGGTAAATGTAATGATACAAAATGGACAATATATGGTTTTATTACAAGATGAATATTTAATGGGATTCGTACAATAAAAAATTATAAAAAATATTATTCGGGAACAACTAATACAATGTAGAGATTTTTAGATGAAAAATGTACCTGTAGAAGGAAGTGTTCCCATTAAGTTAAGAATTTTTAATCTAGGAATATAAAGCGCTCAAGTGTAGTGTTGTGTATGTATTGCACGATTCCACACAAGAAGAATAGCAATGAAAAAGGACATAGACAGATTTTTATTGTATACAAGTTTTTAAAAATATGAAAAGGGTATTTTTAAAAGGGCTATACGTTGATCTGTTTATGTCCGTTTTTTCTTAATGTGTAGTGGTCTTTTCTATGATAGAAATTTGACCAGCATGGATACCAGTATGATAGATGAGGCGCGCAACTGCTTCTGCAGGAGTTGTTTCTCCCATTCGAGAAGCGATGACCTCATGCCATTTCTCCTCATCTAATTGTTCCATCGCATAAGTAAAATGTTTGTTTGCATCGTGTAAAAATTGTACAAGTGCCGTTTTATTCGCTTGGATGTTTGCTGGTATATTCTCAGGAGCTTCTATATCGAAAAACCATGTAGCAAACATATACTCTACTTCCCCAGTATGATATGCTAACTCCCCGATTGTCATACCGTCTAACTTTTTTGTTAAAAGATGTTCGTCCAGGTTTTCAATTTTTTCCGTAAATTTATTCCGAGTAATATTCCACATTGGTAATATAGTAGAAAATGTCATTATTTTGCTCCCGCCTTATTATTTTTATCGACAACCACATGTTCAAAAATGGACCCGTCTAAATTTGTATTAAATGCAAGGCCAAATCCAACGACGTAACGACCCATATCAGGTGTTAATTCAAATAGGGAGAAATCTAATCCTCGTAACATCGTCATCATTTTTTCTCCGAAAGCTTCATTGTTTTGTTCATTTATTTCTGTTACGGTATTAGATGTATTTTTCGTTTCTCCTGTATTTCCACAACCCACAAGTAGCACTGTAGCAATGATATATATGAAAATAAAAGACTTTCTCGTTCGTAAAAATCCTCCTAATTTTAGATGGTTTACCAATTATGCGCGCTTAATTGATAATCACTTTCATTTATATTGATAATGATAACCGTTATCAATTAGAAAATCAATTGATTTTCTAAAATAGTTTTTTTCGCATAAAAAATGTAAGGAGGATATTAGTAGTAATTTTGTATGAAGAACGATTTGTTATAAGGGGAGTAGATTTTTGGAATCTAGATGGAGTGGGGGAGTAAATGAAAAAAGTTTGAAACAAAGGGAGGAAAAGTTTTCGAAATACGAACGGTTCATGCAACATCTTCATTTTAATAAATTCACATGTGTAGTCGTGTTTCGTGTTAACTTTTTATTTGTTCCAAACTTATGATAATTTGATGTCATTTCATTATTCTTCTATAAGTACTTTAATGCCAAGTACGATATTGTAAATTAATAATACAAACGATAAGATTGCAAAAACGATAAATAATAATGCAAGAGAAATTGGCGCATGTGTCCAACCATTTATACCGAATAATCCAATAGTGATTCCACCACCGATTAATAAAACACTAGGAATAATATGTGATGCAAATGCGTTTCTTGCATGTCGTCTCGTTTCACCACTTGTCAGGAAGTAAACGATAATTGGAAATAAAACTGGCGCGAAAAATAAGCTGAAATAAGACAATGATGATAGTACTTTATTTTCTGTCATAATACATCGCTCCTCTCAATTTCTATATCTATTATAACATGTCTAGCTTACATCTATGCATGATTTTTCTTACATAAGCCTTACAAAATATCTCTCTCTCTTGTTTGAAAAATTATGAGGTGGGTATATATTTTTACAAGGAGGCGTTCATCATGATTGCGAAAAAATCATATTTTATTTCGCTTGATAAAGAATCTATCACAAAGGTAAGTGTAGATGATACGACAGAGTATGAAGTGATTGCAACAGAGCAGGAAATTAAAGAATTAGAGGTTTTATTGCGAGATAATGAACATCAAAACTTTTGGTTTGCGATGCGTAACTTAGCTACAAAGCCTTTTGATGAAGATGAGGTAGAAGACATACGCCAAGCAGAACATGATAATTTAATGGAAGCATACAATTTTATTTATCGCTTTGGGACGGATGAAACGAGAAGGAAGTTAGAAGAGATTGGATTTGGAAAATAATAAATTCGACAGTCTATTTTCACTGACAATGGATTAACCAACCATATTAAGTGAAATGGACTGTTTTTTATAGAAAAATGTCTTTACTTTACATAAGAAATAAGAATAAACTGGATGCAAGGAAATTTCTATGTTTATTGGAGATGATAAAATTGAAAAAGAACATTCATTTACGCCTCGTATGGGAGCAATTTTTGAAGAATGAAACGGATGTTTTACATGACTTGATGAGCGAAGATATTAAGTTGTCTTGGTATTATTCAAAGGAGAACAAGGTGAATCCGTATGATGGTAAAGCAGTAAACGTATTAACACCCGAAAAATTAAAGAAACGACAAAAGGAGAATGAATTTTTATTATCGTTGTCGGCACCTTATATAGAGCAACTAGCTAGTTTATTAAAAGGATGGCGATATATCACAACGATTACAGATAAGGATGGCTATATTCTAGCTGAAAACGGAGAAAGAACGGTACAAAAAGAAGCACAAAAGATTCTATTTAGTGAAGGATCAAAGTGGATTGAAGAGGAAATTGGCACAAATGCAATTGGGATAGCCCTTCGATTAGAAAAGTCTATTTCTGTTATGGGGTATGAGCATTTTGCAAAAGCGTCTCAAAATTGGAACTGTTCTGCTGCACCGATTTTTAACCATCGAGATGAATTAGTTGGGGTGTTTAATGTATCAAGTGTTTATCGTTCGATTAACTATGATTATATTTTGGCCTGTGTGCAATTAATAGCAAATTCGATTTCCTTAGCTTGGAAGGAACAAATGCAAACCGATATGCGATACTTGCAGGAGGCGTATAAGAGCTGTAAGGATAATACAGTTGTTTCTTTATATGACGGAACCATTTGTTCAATGTCTTCTAATTTATATGCAAATTATCGGGAATTTATTGCAGAGTCAATTGAAACAATGTTGCAGCATACAAATATGATGTTTGTTAAACAGCCAGTCCCAATACAAGAGAAAGAAAGAATCATTGGCTATGTATATACCTTATCACCTATTCAAGAGGACCCGACTTTAGAATTTAAAGGAATTACTGGTACAAGTACAGTATATAAGGAAATATTGCATGAAGTTAAAATGGTCGCACCACGATCTACTTCTGTCCATTTGCATGGGGAAACAGGTGTAGGAAAAGAAGTTCTGGCAAGGACTATTCATCAAAATAGTAAATATTCGAGCGGTCCATTTCAAACAATTAATTGTGGGGCTCTACCTGATAATTTATTGGAAAGTGAATTGTTTGGATATGAATCAGGTGCTTTCACCGGAGCAAATCGGCGAGGGTATATTGGTAAGATTGAACAAGCAAATGGAGGGACCTTATTTTTAGATGAAATAGATGCTATGCCTCTGGCGATGCAAGTTGCATTGTTAAGGGTATTGCAAGAACATCGATTAACGAGAATTGGAGGAAAAGAAGAGATCTCCTTGCACTTTCGTCTAATAACGGCTTCTAACAAGGATATTCGAACAATGGTACAAGAAGGAGCTTTTCGAGAAGATTTGTTTTATCGAATATATGTTTTTCCGATTTACATTGCCCCTTTGCGGGAGAGGAAAAAGGATATTAAATACTTTATTCGCCATTATTTAAAACAACAGCAGTGGTTTCCTAGTTGGCAAGACCGTTTAGAAGAGGTCTTTATAGAAGGTGACTGGTATGGAAATGTAAGGGAATTGTTCAATGCATTAGAACGCTGTGATGTTCTTTATCGTCATACATCGCCAACAAATGAACAGCTACGCCACTTGTTATCGGTTTTAAAACCGAATCACTTCAAAGAAACTCAAGAACAATGGAGTTTGACGGAAAAGATAGAGCGGGATAAAATTATTAATCTATTGGAAGAGCATGATGGTAATGTGATGAAAGTCGCAAAATTATTAAGTATTTCACGAGCAACGATTTATAGAAGAATGAAAAAATACAAGATATGAGATGAGATGAGACAAAATAAGAAAAAATGAGAAAATGGAACACATTTAACTACTGAAAACTGAAAATTCTAACAAAAAAAGACTGTGCCAAGCGAAAGGAAAAAGTTGGTACGGATTTTGCATAAGTATGTAATAAAGACAGGGGGTGTCATGTTAATCGGCTTGTATCTGTTTGAAAGGAGAGGGTGGATTGAAAAAGTTTGATGTAATTGTTATAGGTGCTGGACCAGGTGGCTATGTCACTGCCATAAGATCTGCACAATTAGGAAAGAAAGTTGCGCTTATTGAAAAAGAGAAAGTAGGAGGAACTTGTTTGCATGTAGGATGTATCCCGTCAAAAACCTATATTCATGTAGCAGCACAAATAGAGAGTGCGCGTCAAATGCAGCAATATGGAGTGACTGTACAAGACTTGCGGATTGACTTTTCAAAGGTAAAAGAGAAAAAGGACAAAGTGATCTCACGCTTAGAGCAAGGGGTTACACATTTATGTAAAAAAAATAATATTACAATGATTTATGGAGAGGCACAGATAAAGGATTCGTTTGTAACTGTCGAAGGTGAGACTTATACGGCAAAAGATATTGTCATCGCAACCGGTAGCAGACCATTTATTCCTAATATAAAAGGGTTAGATGAAATAGAGTATATCACTACCGATTCATTTTTTTCTATCCAAACACTACCAAAAACAATGTGTATCATCGGTGGTGGCGTCATAGCGGTAGAGTTAGCATCTGCACTTGCTTTGATGAATGTCCATGTTACGATAATCGAGGTGGCGGAAGATATTCTCTTGTCAGAAGATAAGGAGGCAAGGGGGATTGTAAAAAAGAGGTTACAGAAGAATGGGATTGACATAATAACGAATACGAAAATAAAAGAAGTGAAACAAAATGTTGTTTCCTTACTAGAAAAAGATATTCCATATGAAAAACTACTAATTGCAACTGGTAGAATCCCGAATGTCGAAATCATACAGAATGAACAGTTGGAAATGAATGGGAAATTTATTGCGGTTAATTGCCATTTTGAAACGAGTAAGGGACATATATATGCGATTGGAGATATAACTGGCGGCTATCAATTAGCTCATGCAGCAATAATGGAAGGGATTTATGTAGCAGAAAAAATAGCTGGAAAATTAGTGGCAGAAATAAAGGAGAACGACATTCCGCGTTGTGTGTATACAACACCAGAAATTGCATCTATTGGAATATCTGAAGAAAAGGCTAAGGAACTTGGATATGATGTTCAAGTATCTACCACAATGTTGAATGGAAATGGCAAGGCGATTAGTAACGATGCGACAGATGGTTTTGTGAAAATAATCTCAGAAAAGAAGTATGGGGAAATATTAGGTGCTGTAATCGTAAGTAAGAACGCTACAGAAATGATTCATGCTATTTTAGGTATGAAATATGTAGAAGGTACGATAGAGGAATTAGCTTCTATGACATGGGCACATCCGACATTATCAGAAGTTATTTTTGAAAGCGCAAACAATTTCTTTGGAAAAGCAATTCATATGTAAAGGGAGGAATGAAAAATGAACAAGGAAAAAGCATTGTGGATTTATGAAAAAATGAATGAAATTCGTTATTTTGAAGAGCATGTTCGTGTTATTTTTGGTAAAGGTGAAATACCGGGATTTGTGCATTTATATGTTGGAGAAGAAGCAGTTGCAACTGGTGTAATGGCACATTTAACTGATGCTGATTATATTACAAGTACTCATAGAGGACATGGCCATGCAATTGCTAAAGGCTGTGATATTAATCGAATGATGGCGGAAATTATGGGACGAAAAGATGGACTTGGACGAGGGAAAGGTGGTTCCATGCACGTAGCAGATGTAGAAAAAGGAATGCTAGGGGCCAACGGAATTGTCGGAGGTGGCTTTGGAATTGCCGCAGGGGCAGCATTAACGATAAAAACATTACAACAAGATCGAGTTGCTGTATGTTTCTTCGGGGATGGTGCTTCGAATGAAGGGGTATTTCATGAAGGGTTAAATTTAGCGTCCATTTTAAAGCTTCCGGTCATTTTCATCTGTGAAAATAATCAGTTTGGTGAAGGGACACCATTCTCTTATGCAAGTGCATCTGAGACAGTTGCTGAAAGAGCGCCGATGTATAATATGCCAGGTATTCGTATCGATGGAATGAATGTAATGGAAGTGTATGAAGCGACTGAAAAGGCGATTGAACGAGCAAAGGCTGGTGAAGGACCATCATTGATCGAATGCGATACTTACAGAAAGTACGGCCACTTCGAAGGAGATGAACAGAAATATAAGTCTGAATCTGATAGAAATAAAGATAGAGATCCAATTGTAGAATTCCGTGAGAAAGGAATAGAGGCAGGTTGGATTACTGAGGAAGAAGCGGACGCAATAGAAAAGGCTGCAGAAAATACTGTAAAAGAAGCAGTAGAATTTGCTGAGAATAGCCCGCTACCTGATATTGATTCATTATATGAAGATGTATTTGCATAATAAAAGGGAGGGATTAAGATGAGAGAGTTAACATTTATGAATGCAATTCGTGAAGCGATGGATATGGCAATGGATAAAGACGGAAAGGTTATTTTGATTGGTACAGATGTAGCCGGTGGGGCCGATGTAGACCATTTAGTACAAGATGATGGCAGACATGATGATGCCTTCGGTGGGGTCTTTGGTTTATCAAAAGGTTTAGTGGGAAAATACGGTCGTGAACGTGTTATTGATACCCCGATTGCAGAACATGGTTATTTTAGTGCGGCGGTTGGAGCGGCAGCTACAGGTTTACGTCCGATTGCAGAATTAATGTTTAATGACTTTATTGGATTTGCATTAGATCCTATTTTTAACCAAGGGGCAAAGATGCGATATATGTTTGGGGGCAAGGCTAAGATTCCAATGACCGTGCGGACAGTGCATGGTGCTGGAGTGGGGGCAGCTGCTCAACATTCCCAGACATTATACGGGATGTTTGGAGCATTTCCTGGAATCAAAGTTGTCGTTCCATCTAATCCATATGATGCAAAGGGGCTTATGCTTGCCGCGATTGAAGAGGATAATGTAGTTGTTTTTTCAGAGGATAAGGCGATTTATGGAATAAAGGGAGAAGTACCCGAAGAATATTATACCGTTGAAATTGGGAAGGCGAATATTGTTCGTGAAGGGGAAGACATAACAATTGTCGCAATTGGAAAAATGGTACAAGTTGCACTGGAGGTAGCAGATAGATTAGATTCTGATAATGTCTCGGTAGAAGTGGTTGATCTACGAACGGTTGCACCATGGGACCAATCGACAGTTCTTCGATCTGTCCAAAAGACGGGTAGGCTAATCTTGATTGATGAATCTAATCCACATAACAATACAGCGACAGATATAGCATCGGTTGTTGCTGATAAAGCTTTTGATTATTTAGATGGACCAATTAAAACAGTGTGTGCCCCAAATGTTCCTGTACCTTTTGCGACAAATTTAGAGCAGGCTTATATTCCAAACGCTGACAAGGTATTGAGAGTTGCTGAAGAATTAATTTTTGATCTGAAATAATGGACCTTATATAGAGGAGGTGAATGACCATGGCGGAAAATATTGTAATGCCGAAATTAGGAATGACAATGACAGAAGGTACGGTGGAAGAATGGTTAAAAGAAGAAGGAGATCAAGTCGAAAAAGGGGATGGGATTTTTACCATTAGTTCCGAAAAATTAACCCAAGAAGTAGAGGCGACTTCTTCAGGAACGTTACTAAAGCAAGTTATTGCAGCTGGGGATACAGCTACTGTTGGAGCGACAATTGCAATCATCGGTGAAGAAGGGGAAGATGTAAAAGAAAAAGTTAGTATGGAAGATGCTCCAGAAGAAATGTCGGAACAAAAGGAAAACGATAGTGTCCCATCTCCTAAGATAGTAGAAGATCATCAGGAAGTATCAGGAGAAAGGATATTTATTACGCCACTTGCTAGAAAAATGGCCAAAGAAAAAGAATTAGACATTAATCGAATAAAAGGAACTGGTGGAAATAATCGAATAACGAAGCAAGATATTATTCGGGTAGAACAATATGGCTATGATATAGAAATATCTATGAAGGAAGACGTGACAGAAAGAGTAGTGCCATCTAATATTGGTGCTGGACTACCTAGTATGAGGAAGGCAATTGCCCAAAATATGATGAAGAGTCTACATTCTACTGCACAGCTAACACTGCATCGTAAAGCACGGGCAAATGAATTGATTGCATTTCAACAAGAACTACGTGAGTTGTTACAAGGAGAGGCAGAGGATTTGAAGTTAACCATTACAACCTTTATTACTAAAGCTGTCGTATTAGCATTAAAAGATTTTCCGAAAATCAATGCAACCTATCAAAATGGGGAACTGCTTGAGCATGAAGATGTACATGTCGGAATTGCGACATCCTTGTCAGATGGTTTACTTGTCCCGGTCATAGAAAATGCACAATATAAATCGATTGGAGAGTTGGATAAGGCCATTCGGGATGTGTCATGGAAGGCACGACAGGGAGAACTGACATCTAACTTATTATCAGGATCAACCTTTACAATTACAAATATGGGTGCTACAGGTATAGAATATTTCACACCAATCTTAAATGTTAACGAGGTAGGTATTCTAGGGGTTGGTGCATTCCAAGAAAGCTTAATACTATCACAGGAAGGACAAGTAGAAAAACAACAGTCTATTCCATTTAGTTTAACGTTTGATCACCAAGTTTTAGATGGAGCAGATGCAGCAGAGTTCCTTACATTAATAGTACGCTATATTGAAAAGCCTTCCTTACTACTTATTTAAATGAAAAGGGCTTGGCACATATGTTTCTGTACCAAGCTCTCTTATTTATATTGCTTTATCGTATGGTTGATCACTTTCATCTGGTAAATCTACTTGTAAATTATTCGCCTTATTACTGCGTGCCTTTTTGAAGAAAGCGAATACTAAAATAATTAATAAAGGGATGCTAATATAGTACGATAACGTTAAGTCTATGTTGAAGCCGATTTTTTCGGATAAAATATAGACGAAAACGAGATAGGACATAAACATAGCTGGAATGAGTGCGACAATATATTGCTTTCCTTTTACGTATAAATACATTGTTGCTATCCATAAGGCAATTACTGCTGTAGTCTGATTTGCCCATGAGAAATAGCGCCATAAAATATTAAAGTCAATTTGTGTTAAGATTGCCGAAATAATAAATAATGGTAAAGCAACAGCTAATCGTTTTACGATCTTTTTTTGGTCTATTTTAATATAGTCGGCAATAATCGACCGTGCTGCACGGAATGCTGTATCACCAGAAGTTATTGGTAAAACAATAGCGCCTAGAACAGCGATTGTTCCACCTACAGCACCTAACAAAGTAATTGATACTTCATTTACAACGGCAGATGGAGTTCCACTATTAATCATTTCACTTAATGTTTGTCCATCTAATAAACTCATTGCTGCGGCAGCCCAAATCATTGCGATAATAGCTTCCGCAATCATCATACCGTAAAAGACATAGCGTCCCTCTGATTCTTTTTTCACCGTTCTGGAAATAATTGGTGATTGTGTCGCATGAAATCCTGATAAGGCACCACATGTAATGGTAAAGAATAAAATTGGGAAAATTGGTACATTTTCTGGATGCATATTGGTGAACGTCAATTCTGGAATAGTATATTCAGAGAATAGTAACATCACACCAACACCAATTGTACCTATTAATAAAACTCCTCCAAATAACGGGTAGAATCTTCCGATGATTTTATCTATTGGTAAAATCGTTGATAAGAAATAATATATAAAAATAAGACCAATTAATACAGAAACAGCTACTTTTCCGTTTAATAAAATAGATAATAGAGAAGCTGGCGTCGTTACAAAAACGGTCCCAACTAAGAGCAATAGTAAAAGTGTAAAGAAGTTAACAATATGCTTGCTAACAGTACCTAAAAATTTACCAGCTAGTTCAGGGATATGTGCGCCACGATTTCGAATGGATATCATACCAGTTAGGTAATCATGCACAGCCCCTGCAAAAATAGAACCAACAACAATCCAAATAAAAGCAATAGGCCCAAAAAGAGCCCCCATAATCGGTCCAAAAATAGGTCCTGTACCTGCAATATTCAATAGTTGAATCAATGCGTTTTTGTGTTTATTCATTGGTACATAGTCTACACCGTCATTCTTTGCATATGCAGGTGTTTTTCGATTGTCATTCGGTTCGAACATTTTATCAATAAATGTCCCATAGACAAGAAATCCGATAATAAGTAATGCGATTGAAACTAGAAATGTAATCATCTATAAAACCTCCTATTATTCATTGTTGTAGCGAAAGCGTTTGCATTGATGTTTTATGATATTTTTATTCGTTGTACAATACATATATGAATAAACGGAATTGTGGGTGTATTCCAACGGATTAATATTATGACATAAAAAAATGATTATATGTAAGGGAAGTATACATATGACCGCCCTTCTAGGATGCAGTGACTGCACTTTTCTTATTGAAAAATAGAGCAAGAAATCCTAATGCATAACCAATGACAAGGGTAAAGTATAGAGGATTATTTATAGAAACTAGAATAATTGGTATAATGTATAGAATATAATAAGCATACCAAGTTATATTATTATGTTTAATGATTTTGTAATAAGCAATCCATTTTACGATTTCTAGTATGAAAATGATTAATAATAGTGCGATTGTTTCAAAACTGACACCTTGATGTTTAATGGCGATAATCATTAGCATGAAAACTCCTGTTGGGATTGTAGCAGAAAGTAAATTCGATATACCTAGCAAAATAATCCCGATTTTTAACATATACCTCACCCCATATTTCAAAATAAACCCTTTGTATCATCATATATGAAAGCGGTTTAATTTACAAACAAAAGTTTCAAAAGAAGGGGGAATGGAAAGATTTGCATACTGAGTTGCGCTTCGTAAGTGGTGAATGGTTTTGATAAGAAATTAGCAATGATTTTATAAACAGTAATAATTTTTTCTACTATGGAAAAATTT
>DXHX01000063.1 GCA_019113205.1 Candidatus Pseudogracilibacillus intestinigallinarum
ACGAGCGTATGGTAAACGAGATCAGCTATTTCCCACTTAATTTCTTCTTTATCATTATTTTTTGCGCCGATAATGACTTCTGCCGCTTCTTCGCCTACTTTCTTCAACACTTTATCGATACCTTCGTTAAATAAATATGTTGTATATGCACCTTCTACAGGCTGTTGTTTTCGCTGTTCAATCGTATCGACAATTGTATGGATGACTGCCCGTGTAGAAGTGTCGCCATCAACATGATGGAAAAAGCATGTACGTTCTCCCGTATGGCACGCAGGCCCGTTCGGGGTTACTTGAATGAGTAAACTATCTGAATCACAATCTAGTTTTATTTGCTCGACTTTTTGTGTGTTGCCAGATGTTTCCCCTTTATGCCACAATGCTTGCCGGGAACGACTATAAAACCACGTTTCTTTCGTCTCAATTGTTTTTTGTAAAGATGCCTCATTCATATATGCGAGCATGAGGACATCACCCGTTTTCGCATCCTGAACGATTGCTGGGATAAGGCCGTTTTCATCAAATTTTATATTGTTTAACATATTTCTAGCTCCTCTTGGAAAATTAAGCATTATTTAAAAAGCTTTTTAAGTCTGGAATGGCAATTTCGCCGTAATGGAAAACAGAAGCGGCTAAAGCTGCTTGCACGTTTTCTTCCGCTAATACAGAAGAAAAGTCCTCCATCTTTCCAGCACCACCACTTGCAATAACTGGAATGTTAATAGCGTTTGCGACCGCCTTGTTTAACGGAAGGTCATATCCTTGTTTTACACCATCTGCATCAATAGAGTTTAATAAAATCTCGGAAGCACCGAGTGCCTCGCCACGTTTTGCCCATGCAATCACATCTAATCCACTATCGACTCTTCCACCGCTCGTAAAAGCATGCCATTTGTTGTCGCTAATTTTTTTGGCATCGATAGATAAAATGATTTTATCATCACCGAATGCATAAGCAGACTGTTCGATAATCGCTGGATCTTCAATCGCTGCACTTGTGATGGACACCTTTGTTGCGCCAGCTTGTAATGCTTTTGCGACATCTTCGACAGAGCGAATTCCTCCACCGACATATAATGGAAATGAAGTAGCTACTCGAATTTCACGAACAATTTGTAAAAATGTTCGGCGATCTTTTCCGTCAATATCTAATAAAAATAATGTATCGGCATGTTCTGATTCATATCGTTTTGCTAATTGAACAGGATCAGCAACATCTGCTACATTTTCAAATTTTTGTCCCTTTACTACACGTCCATTTCGAATATCTAAACAAGGAATTATTTTATTACGCATATTATCCCTCCAATAATTGTTTTAGTGTAATTTTTCCATCATATAAAGCTTTCCCTACAATGGCACCATACATAGTGAGTTGACGTAAATTTTGTACGTCTTCCTTTGTTGTTACGCCACCAGATGCGATAACATCCATCGTCGTTGCCTCATGAATAGTTTGTTGTTCTTCTAAGTTAGGTCCTTGGAGCATGCCGTCTTTTGCGATATCTGTATAGACGATCGTTTGTACGCCGATTTTTTCTAATTTTTTCACAAGATCAAGTGCTTTTACTTCACTCGTATCAGTCCAACCATCTGTTGCAACATAGCCATTGCGTGCATCAATTGATACTGCGATTTTATCTTGGAACTTTTCTACAGCTTCTAATAAAAACGCTGGATTAGATATTGCAGCCGTTCCGATAATGACGCGGGCTACACCTATTTCTACATACTGTTCAATTACATCGATAGAACGGATACCACCACCGACTTGAATTGGAATAGTAACCGATTTTGCTATTTCTTCGATGATAGCCTTATTTACAGATTCTCCTGTTTTAGCACCATTTAAGTCTACGATGTGAATATATGATGCCCCTTGTTTTTCCCAACTTTTTGCCACTTCTACTGGTGATTCACTATATACACGTTCTTTATTATAATCACCTTGGATCAGTCGAACACATTTACCATCTAAAATATCGATTGCTGGAAATATAATCATCTCGCTACTCCTTTATCTCTTTTATAGAACCCCTTTAGTCGATGGGATTCCTTTTACTCGTGGGTTTAATAAACTAGCCTGATCTAATGCTCTTGCAAAAGCTTTAAAAATGGCTTCGATCATATGGTGTGTATTCGTACCATATTCCACAATAATATGTAATGTCACACCTGCATGGTTCGTAAATGCTTGAAAAAACTCCTGCACTAATTCCGTATCAAATGTACCGACTTTATCTTTTAACCCTTCGACACGATAAACGAAATGTGGTCTACCACTAATATCTAAATGGACCGTTGCTAATGCTTCGTCCATTGGGATAGAGACAGAAGCATATCGAGTAATACCTTCCTTATTGCCAATCGCTTCACGGAATGCTTGCCCTAAAGCAATCCCAATATCTTCTGTCGTATGGTGGTCATCTACTTCGGTATCTCCATTGCAATATACATCTAAATCGAATAATCCGTGCCCTTTCAATAACACGAGCATATGATCTAAAAAACCAACACCTGTTTCAATTTTTCCTTTTCCATCACCATCTACATTTAAAGCTAACGAAATTTTCGTTTCTTCTGTATCTCTAGAAATTGCATGAGTTCTCAATGAAATATCCTCCCTCTATTTATTGCTTTCGAATCGAAATCGATGCCGCGTGTGCAGTTAATCCTTCTGTTTGTGCGATTGTTTCAATAAATGTCGCTTCTTTCATGAATGCTTCTTTTGAATAACGAATAATACTAGATTTCTTTTGGAAGTCATACACTCCTAATGGGGAAGCAAATGTTGCAGTCCCACTCGTCGGTAATGTATGGTTTGGTCCTGCCATATAATCTCCTAACGGTTCGGGAGAATAATCTCCGAGAAAAATGGCTCCGGCGTGTTTGACGTCTTGTATATAATCTGTCGCATTTTCAATCATTAATTGTAAATGTTCTGGTGCGATATCATTGACGATTGCAAATGCTTCGTTCATAGTTTGTGCGATAATTATTTTTCCATTTTGTTCGATTGATTGTTTTGCAATGTCATAACGGTCAAGTGTTTGTAATTGTTTTTCCACTTCGATTTTCACTTGTTCGGCAAATGCTTCACTTGTCGTCACACAAATGGATGTGGCAGCTTCGTCATGTTCTGCTTGTGATAGAAGATCGGCTGCAACATATGCTGCATTGGCATTCTCGTCCGCAACGACACAAATTTCGCTCGGGCCAGCAATCATGTCGATCGCCACATCACCATACACCCATTTTTTCGCACGGGCGACATAGTCATTACCAGGTCCGACAATTTTATCTACTTGTTTCACTGTTTCGGTTCCATAGGCAAAAGCTGCGACTGCTTGTGCACCGCCCATTTTATAAACCGTTTGAATACCAACGATATTCGCAGCGGCTAATACGTATCGATTAATAGATCCATCCTTTTGCGGTGGTGTCGCAATGGCGATATTGTCGACCCCTGCAATGATTGCTGGAATAGCATTCATTAAAACAGTAGAAGGGTATGCAGCTTTTCCACCAGGGATGTAAATACCGACTCTATCTAAAGGTGTGACTTGTTGGCCGAGCATTACTCCTTCACGTTCATGTAAGAGCCAAGACTTTTCTTTTTGTGCTTCATGGAATGCTTGAATATTTTTTTTTGCAACCGTCATTGCTTCGATAAACGAGCCCTCAACTTCCTCTATAGCCGTTTGGATTTCTTCTTCAGAAACAGTTAATTGATCTAAGTTTGCTCTGTCAAATTGTGCTGCATAATCAAGTAAGGCGGCATCCCCTTTTTGACGAACGGTTTGAATAATTTGTAAAACAGCTTCATCAATTTTTTCATTTCGTTCGACTTCAGTCCGCTTTTCTTCACCAAAATAATTTGCGGCATGTATCATTTTCATATTTATCACTCCACTACAACTTTTAGTTTCTCAATGAATCGTTGAATTTCATCTGTTTTTGTTGCAAAGCTTGCTTTATTGACGACAACTCTTGTACTTATATGTTCTATATCTTCGATGATTGTTAAGCCGTTTTCGCGTATTGTACTTCCGGTTTCAACGATATCAACAATACAATCTGACATGCCAATTAATGGTGCAAGCTCTACAGATCCATTTAATTTAATAGCTTCAATAGTCATTCCTTTTTTGGCGAAAAATTGTTTTGCGATATTTGGATATTTTGTCGCAACTTTTATTGTTTTTCCTTTTTGTAATGCTATATCGTGTAAGCTCGCTACAGAAAAACGACATTGCCCAATTTTTAAATCGAGAAATTCATATAAATCAGCTTCTTGTTCCAATATATTGTCACGACCAACGATACCGATATGTGCGGCACCTTGTTCTACATATGTTGTTACATCGACAGACTTAACGTATAACATTTTAATCGTTTTATCTGCACTGTAAAAAATTAGTTTGCGTGAATCCCCATTAAAATCAGGGAATGTAATGTTCGCTTTTTCGAGAAGTTTGATCGCATCTTTTGCTGTGCGACCTTTTCCGATTGCTAAAGTTATTTGTTCCAATTATGTTCGCTCCTTTAGACGATGGATAATACCCTGAACGGTTTGAAATGGGATTTTATCCCCGTCTAACAAAATATAATTTTTCTCTTTTTCTATGAAAATTTGAACGGCATCTTCGCGTATTCGTTGCAAATCAATTCCTTTATCATATGTGACCGTCTTGATCTGTTTCTCTCTTAATTGTTTTGCTAACTGTAACGCTTGTTTTATTTCCGATGCTTCATATAAAACTACGATATTTACTTCCTCTTTTTCTTTCGTGTCGATACCATCGAGGAGTAATTCGACATTTGCCGCAAATCCGATTGCCGGAATGTTTGCCTGGAAATAGTTTCCTAATGTATTGTAACGCCCACCCATTAGTACGGGGCGACCGATATTTGGTATAAACCCTTGGAAAATAACGCCTGAATAGTAATCCATCTGGTTGATTAAGCTAAAATCGATCGTTAAATATCTTTCTAATTCATATGCACATAAAATTTCATAAGTTGCTTCCAATCTTTCTATTAACGTTCGTAAACAATCGTTTAATGGTAAAGTTTTCGCCTTTTTTAATACGATATCAGGTTTGCCATATAAAAATGGTAGAGCAACCATTACTTCTTTCATCTTTTCATCGATAGCTAAATCACGTAATAATAATTCAATTTCTGCAACATTTTTCGATTGAATAAGATGAATAAGTTCTGCTAAGTCCTCTTGTGGTACATCAATTTTTTCAATCAATTTTTGAAAAAATCCTGCATGACCAATTTCTATTTTAAAATCTTCGATGTGTAAATCTTGTAATAGATGTGCAGCAATCGCAATAACCTCTGCATCAGCTTCTGGTGCATCATAACCGAAATATTCAATACCAGCCTGCGTGTTTTCCACATATTCATTCGTAAGTTCTGCTTGACGAAACACATCTAACATATAAAAGTAACGCAAATCTTTTGTTAATGTTTCGTTGTTCATTGCTAATTGTTGTGTAATCGGAATCGTAATGTCTGGTCGTAAAACGAGGACATTTCCGCTATTATCAATTGTTTTAATCATTTCCCGTCGATTCACAGAACCATTCATTTTTGCATATAAGTCATAATGCTCAAATGTAGAAGTGTAAATTTCGTCATAACCATTCGTCATGAAACGGTCCTTTATTTGTTCGATCATCATTGCTCTACGTTTTATTTTTTCTGTGTCGATAACTAAGTCATTTTCTATGTTATGATGTAAATACATGTAACACATAACTCCTTCCACTTGAACAATTTATTGTTAACTGTGTATCTTGTTATGTTTGTATTGCATGAACAAGATGTACACGAAATGTAAAATCACTTTGTTACTTTATCACTTTACTAGACTAAAGTGAACAAATATAATTGTATGCGTAATATTCGAAAAAGTCAAAGGAAAACGAGGGGGAATTTTTTATGTACGATTTTCATATGCATAGTAATTACTCAGCAGATTGCGAGACACCAATGGAACAGACTATTCAATCAGCAATTCAAAAAGGTTTAAAAGAAATTTGTTTTACAGAACATGTTGATTATGATTATCCAGATCCGACTATTCAATTTGATTTGGATGTGGCACGTTACACAGAGGAAATTATGAGTTTACAAAAAAAGTATCGCGACCAAATTACGATTCGTAAAGGAGTCGAAATTGGTGTGCAACCACATGTACTAAAAGATTGTGAAAAGCTAGTAGATGAAAATTACTTTGATTTTATCATTTGTTCCTTACATGCTTCTGACAAAAAAAATTTACATCATGGGGATTTTTTTGAAGGACGTACAGCAGAAGAAGCGTATCAATTTTATTATGAAGAATTGTTACAATGTGTGAGAACTTATGAACATTATTCGATTTTAGGGCATATAGATTTAGTAAAGCGATATAAAACGTTAGACGTCGAGCGCAATTTCCATGACATTTTGGAAGAAATTTTTCGTGTCATTATTCCTAAAGGAAAAGGGATTGAAGTAAATACTTCTGGCTTTGCTTATGGATTAGGTTCTGCGATGCCGAGTAAAGATATTTTACAATTGTATAAAGATTGTGGAGGAGAAATTATAACGATCGGTTCAGATGCACATAAAGCAGAACATGTAGCACATGAGTTTCCAAAAACTTTACAATTGTTGCAAGAAATTGGCTTTGAATATATTGCTACATTCGAAGCACAAAAGCCAATATTTCATTCGATTGACAATATCGTTACAAGATAGCATAATCAAAGGACAAAACTTGAATAATTGATTATAATAGAGAGTAAATTTGATTGATTTGAGGAATGATTTTAGTGAATATAGAAAAACGTTTAAAAACATTATTAGGCGACGCCAATGTGGAAGTTAATAAACCGTTAAAAAACCATACGTATACTCGCTTAGGTGGGAATGCGGATTATTTTGTTACTCCGAAAACAGCTGAACAAGTACAAGAGGTTGTTCGTTTAGCAAATGAATGTGACATACCGTTTATGCTTTTAGGAAATGGCTCGAATTTAATTATTAAAGATGGTGGCATTCGTGGTATCGTTATGTACTTAGGAGAATTTAATGAAATTGAAGTCGTCGATACGACTGTCCGTGCACAAAGTGGTGCATTAATTGCAGATGTGTCAAAAGAGGCATTGCACTATCATTTAACAGGGTTAGAATTTGCTTGTGGAATCCCTGGTTCTGTCGGTGGTGCATTGTTTATGAATGCCGGGGCATATGGTGGGGAGATAAAAGACGTATTAAAAGAAGCAATCGTCATTACACCAGATGGTGAATTATTAACGATTCAGGCTGAAGACCTCCACTTATCATACCGTACGAGTAGTATTCAAACGAACGGATATATTGTGTTGGAAGCTTTATTTGAATTAGAAGTTGGTAAGTATGGAGAAATTAAATCGATGATGGATGTATTAACATATAAACGTGAATCGAAACAACCGCTAGAATATCCAACTTGTGGAAGTGTGTTCAAGCGACCACCAGGAAATTTTGCTGGAAAATTAATTCAAGATAGCGGATTACAAGGGGTTCAAATCGGTGGAGCGGAAGTATCGAAAAAACATGCTGGCTTTATTATTAATAAAGATGAGGCGACAGCATCTGAGTATATTGCTTTAATTAAACATGTGCAAAAAGTAGTTAAAGAAAATTTTGATGTCGAATTAGAGCGAGAAGTACGTATTATCGGAGAAGATAAGTAGAAATAGTGATGTAGACTGCATATAATAGATGGATAAACGCCAAACAAATGTTGCAACAATTTTTGCTACTATGTAACAGGTAAGTTTGTTCTTTCTATAATGCAGTCTTTTTTTGTATAGTGATTCCGTATGAGATGTAGTAAAATAGTGGAAAGGAGGCGAAGTGTTTGTACATCATTATTATTATTTTATTAGGCTATTTATTTGGATGTTTAAATGGCTCCCAAATGATTGGCAAATTAAAAAATATTAATATAAAACAAAATGGCATGAAAAATGCCGGTGCAACTAATACGACTGTTTTGCTCGGTTGGAAATTCGGATTTATCGTCGCATTTATTGATATTATAAAAGCAGTTATTTCATTAATGGTTGCAACTGTCTTTTTAAACAAAGTTGGCGTGGCAATTGAATGGCATGTTTTATTGTTATATGTGAATGCATTATTCGTTATCGTTGGGCATAATTATCCAATTCAGATGAGTTTTAATGGTGGAAAAGGTACGGCATCTTTATTCGGTGTTCTATTATTTATCGATTGGAAGTTTGCAGTGTTAGGACTATTTATTTTATTATTATTCGCAATCGTGACAAACTACTTTGTAACTGGAACATTGATGCTATATTTATCTTTCATCGGGTACTCGTTTTATTATTTTGGACGTGGTCCCGCAACGATTGCATTTTTATTTACGATGTTATTCGTTGTGAAACACGTTGAAAATGCGAAACGGATTGTAAATAAAGAAGAAGTAAAAGTGACGAGCCTGTTCAGAAGGGAAGTAAGTTAAGTTGATCTACTTATACTGGACATTAATCATTATATTGTTTATCCTTAGCTTTATAGGTGTGTTTGTACCAATTATTCCTGCTGTACTTTTATTGTGGGGCGGCTTTTTACTATACCATTTTATGATCGATACAGAATCGTTATCGGTCATTTTTTGGGTCACTTCACTTGTCTTGACAGGTGTGTTGTTCATCGCTGACTTTTGGACTAATCGCTATTATGTTAAAAAATATGGTGGATCTAAAAAAAGCGAATGGGGTGCCATTGTAGGTATTATTATCGGAACATTTCTGTTTCCACCATTCAGTATTATTATTTTGCCATTGCTGTTCGTGTTTTTAGTGGAATTAACAGAAAGAAAAACAGTGAAAGAGGCTACATTGGCAATGTATGGGGCGTTTTTAGGGTTTTTAAGTGGCGTTTTTGCTAAAGTTTTCATCCAACTTATGATGATTATTTTCTTTATTATTCAAATTATATTTTGATGGAAATTGTCGATTTTGCATCATTTCCCGGGAAATATAGTGGAAATTGCCGAACATTTCCTCTAAAATGAGTTTGATAAAGTAATTAATTTTAGCGGAGAGAAGGATTAGACATGGAAAAACCAGCAAGAGCATTGACAATTGCCGGTTCAGCAGCCGGTGGAAGTGCAGGGATTCAAGCGGATTTAAAAACGTTTCAAGAATTAGATGTATACGGAATGAGTACGGTTACAGCGATTGTTGGCCGTCATCCTGAAACAGATAAAAATGTTCACCCACAGACAATTGAAGCGATAGAAGCACAGTTTGATACAGCGAATAAGCAAGTTGCTTTTGATGCAATAAAGACAGGAATGCTATTTTCAAAAGAAGTGATTGAGACTGTTTCGGCATTAATCGAATCAGTTGATGTAGAGCATATCGTCGTCGATCCGGTAATGGTTGGGAAATTAGATTCCAAATTATTAAAGGAAGACGCGATTGTTGCATTGAAGGAAAAACTAATTCCATTAGCTACCGTTATTACACCAAATATGACAGAGGCATCTATTTTATTAAATGATCGTCCATTGAAAACAGTGGATGATTTAAAACAAGCAGCGATTGATCTACATGAATTAGGACCTGAATTCGTCTTAGTAAAGGGCGGAAGATTAGATGGACCTGCCGTAGATGTGTTGTATGAAGGAACGAAGCTTACGACATTAGAAGCGCCAAGAATTGATACGGTAAATACGAGTGGGGCAGGATGCACGTATTCTGCTGCTATCGCTGCATACTTAGCAAAAGGAAAAAACATTCATGATGCTGTAGCACTAGCAAAAAGTTTTATTACGACAGCGATTGAACATAGTTTTTCTTACAATGATATGGTCGGGCCGACATACCATGCAGCAGAACGAAAATTTGGCGAAGCACATCACATTCAAATCAATACCGAAAAAATATAATTTATTGTGGAGGTATTTCTGTGAAGAAAGCATTAATCAATATTGATTATACGTATGATTTTGTGGCGGAAGATGGAAAGTTAACTTGTGGAGCACCGGGACAAGCATTGGAAGATAGTATCGTACATCTTACAAAGGAATTCATTGAAAATGGTGATTTTGTCGCATTTGGCATTGATGCACATGAAGAGGGAGACGAGTATCATCCAGAATCGGCATTGTTCCCACCACATAATATTGTTGGAACAAGTGGCATGGAATTATATGGGGCTTTAAAAACATTATACGAAAAACATAAAACAGACGAGAATGTTTATTACTTTGAAAAAACAAGGTATAGTGCATTTGCCGGAACTAGTTTAGAAATAAAATTACGTGAACGTCAAATTGAAGAAGTGCATTTAGTTGGTGTATGTACGGATATTTGTATTTTGCATACAGCGGTTGATGCATATAATAAAGGTTTTAAAATCGTTGTCCATGAAAATGGGGTAGCGAGTTTTAATCAAAAAGGACATGAGTGGGCATTAGAACATTTTGTACATACGTTAGGTGCAACGGTTGTGAAGTAAGTTTTTTAAATTTGAATCATAAATTTATTGACAATTGTAAAGATTTTGCTATGATAAATATGAAAACTAAATGAAACAATTATGACGAGAAAGACATGTTTGTTAATTTGGTAGCAAAAGAGAGCTAGTGGTTGGTGAAAACTAGTGCATCGAATTAATGAATAGCCCTTTTGAATAGACGGACAGAATGAAGTATGTTCGTACGTACAGTGTGCGTTAAACACGAAGCCAATGAAGACTATATGAATACATATAGTGAAAAAGGGTGGTACCGCGTAAATATAACTTTTCGCCCCTTATTTTATAAGGGGTGGAAGGTTTTTTTATTTTTATAAAAAGGAAAGAAGGGTTGTCCAGCAAAAGAAGAGCGCTAGCAAGTTGTGGTTAGAAGAATTGAGCGAATTATACGAAATTTTACTTAATATGAGGAGGACTACGGTCGTGTTCAAAATTTTAATTAGTGATCCTTTAAGTGAGGATGGAATTTATCCATTAAGACAGGCAGATAATTTAGAAGTTGTGATCGAAACAGATTTAACAGAGGAACAGTTATTGCAAAGAATTCCAGAGTTTGATGGTTTATTAGTACGAAGCCAAACACAAGTAACTCGTGAAGTAATTGAAAAAGGGCATAACTTAAAAGTAATTGGTCGTGCTGGTGTTGGTGTTGATAACATTGATTTAGATGCTGCGACAGAAAATGGTATTATCGTTGTGAATGCACCAGATGGAAATACAAACTCCGCTGCAGAACATACGATGGCTATGCTAATGTCTTTAGCGAGAAATATTCCACAAGCTTACTTATCTATTAAAGAGAAAAAGTGGGATCGCAAATCATATGTTGGGGTAGAATTACGTGATAAAGTTCTAGGAATTGTTGGCTTAGGTCGTATCGGAGCAGAAGTTGCACGACGTGCGAAAGGACAACGTATGAAAGTAATCGCATATGATCCGTTCTTTTCTGAAGAAAAGGCTGAAGCGATGGGCATTGGGTTTGCAACATTTGATCAAGTGCTAGAGGAAGCTGATTTTATTACGGTACATACACCGTTAATGAAAGAAACACGTCATATTATTAATGAGGACGCATTTGCAAAAATGAAAGATGGCGTTCGTATTATTAACTGTGCACGTGGAGGAATTATTCAAGAGGATCATTTATATGATGCTGTTGTTAGTGGCAAAGTTGCTGGTGCAGCGCTTGACGTTTTTGAAGAGGAGCCAGCAGTAGACCATAAAGTATTAACATTACCACAAGTTATTGCGACACCGCATTTAGGTGCAAGTACAATAGAGGCACAAGAGAATGTTGCTATTGATGTTAGTGAAGATGTTGTACGTATTTTATCTGGTGGTTTAGCAAGAAACCCAGTAAACATTCCATCTGTACCACGTGAAATTATGCGTAAAATTGAACCATATTTCTATTTATCTGAAAAACTTGGTAAATTTTTAGCACAATTAGATGCAGGTGCGATTGAAGAAATTAATATTAATTATGCGGGAGATTTAACTGCTTTAGAAATTGCTCCATTAACGCAAAACACATTAAAAGGTTTACTAAGCAAGTATGTAGGTGCACGTGTAAACAACGTAAACGCAAGTTACCTAGCAGAACGCCGCGGCATTACAGTGCATGAAAATAAAACGTCAGCAGCTCGTGGATTTACAAACCTAATGACAGTTGAAATTGTAACGAAGGATGCAACACGTCGTGTGTCTGGTACTTTATTAAACGGTTTAGGATCACGTATCGTAAAAGTAGATGACTACAGCATGGATGTGATTCCCGAAGGTCATTTAGTATTAATCCATCACCAAGACCAGCCTGGTGCAATCGGTCGCGTTGGAAACTTACTTGCTGCAAATGATGTAAACATCGCAACGATGCAAGTGGGTCGCTTAAAAGTTGGCGGAAATGCCAT
>DXHX01000064.1 GCA_019113205.1 Candidatus Pseudogracilibacillus intestinigallinarum
GCACTATTGGTGGAGATTCTAAGCCAAAATATATTATCCACCAAGATGGTGATCTATTCACAACTTTTATATTGGAAGGAATAAAAAGCGCATTAATGCCGAGTGAAAATTATACGAAAGGAGAGAACAGTATAATTTCATTCCATTTAAGATCTAACAGTGACGAATTGGATACAAAGATTGCTGCTCTAGGGATTGGTGAGAGTAAAAAACTATTAAATTATCAAATAGTGGGAGGAAATAATCCACAAATTTATTTAAGGATGAACTCGGTATATCCTCTTGAAACTGCAATTAAGAAAGGGGACTTTTATCAAAATAGTATTCTAAAAGATGTACAAATTAAACATTATACAAGTGTTGAAATGTTGAAGTATTTATTTACCAAAAAACAAACTGGAGGTACGAAAAAAGAACGAATTTTAAATTATTCAGAATGGTTCTGGGATAATATTGAAAATTATTTCATGGGAATTATACCTAACGAGGTGAAAAATGCATTGAATAAAACAAAAGATTAATACAAGTGTGGTATGAAGACTAAAATATTTCAAATGAATTTTGATAAAAGGTACTAAATTGTTGGTTTTGATTTAGTACCTTTTATACTTGATTCATTTGTTTTAAATTTCATCTTCATCCAGTTTCTTCACAACTAAATTCATTGTCTTATCGTATAAATCTAGTAACTTATTCAATTCGTCATTACGATCATTAATCATTCGCTGGATGTTATTTAGTTCGTGTTGGATACGATATGTTGCAACATACATGTCAGCGAATAGATTTACAAAGTTGGATTCCTTTTTTTCTAATAAGTCTTTTATTATTTCCATATTATCGCCTTTGATAATACGTGATATAAACTCATTATATTCATTTTTGATCCTGACCTCGATATCTTTTACCGTAAAAGTATTGAATTCCCCATATGGCTTTTTCATCGCACTCTACTATCCTTTTTCTGCTTCTGCTTTGTGATTCGTTCCTTCACTAACCTTTCGACTTCTTTCATAAAAATAGGGGAGTGTACTTCTGTTGTGATAATACCTTCCACCTCATAGTGTTGCATAAAACCTTGCACCAATTCGATTAAAATTTGTGTATTTCGATCAGCGTGGTTGATCCCTAGCATTGCTTTTTTAACTTCTGCTTGCACACCTTTACTAACTTGTGAAGTCACAACGTTCGTTATATAATTAAGACTCCAATTATTTTTACTTAATTCACGGTGTTCTGCAATAATTGCATCTACTGCTTCACCGATTGTATTATAATCATTGTTAATTTGATAATCCTCTAAATACTCATAGTTTACATTTCGAATTCTTGCCCTAAATTGATATTTATTCTCCACTCAACTTTCATCCTTTCAAATATCTTTTATTTTCCCAAATGGTTATGACTGGTCATTTTTTTGGTCATGAATTTTTTAAAAGCTATTCCATTCTATTTTCCATTTTTGTTAAGAATGTTGATTTCATCGGATTGTTGAGAGGTCATTTTATGCTATTTTACTGGCTATCTTATGCCGGGCATGATGTAAGCCTAAATAAATAAAGGTTGGTATGACGGGGTTTGCCAGAGGGCAGACCTCGTTTTTTAATGAAAAGGTATCATAAATAAAAAGAAAGGAACAATCACACGCAATAACTTGAATCAGAATAAGCCTCAAATGGTTAATAAAATAATCCCGTACAATTCAAAATAACCCTCTAAAATAATATTCATTATTTTTCCCGAATACAATGATATCAATGTTCATATTAAAAGTGTTTTACTTAATGACAGTTACTTAATTGATGGAAATATATATCTAGGAAAGTGAACTTTTATCAATTCAACACTTACCCACACTTACTGAATGTACATAAACATATCAATGAAAGAACAATTTTTTCTATAGAGACAACACTTTCGGGTCAAAATGTTATTCGGCAAATTCGGAAGGCAAAAGAACAGGGCTATAAAATTACAATGTTTTATGTGGCTTTAGATGACGTAACCCAGAATATTAATCGTGTTGCTTTGAGAGTAAAAAAAGATGGTCATGATATCCCGACCGAAGATATACTGAGAAGAAATAAGACATCCTTTGATCAGTTATATCGGTACGCGCATATTATTGATGCATTTGTGTTGATTGATAATAGCTTAGATGACGGAAAGATTATTTTAGAGGTCAATAAATAGTTTTATTATGTTTGAAACAGACTATTTACCAGCATGGGCAAGACCTATAAAAGAACAATTTGAAATGGATTAAAGTAAAGGAAATTAATTCTCTCGCAGTTCTGTAAAAAAGTAACAAAATAATAACAGGAATAAGCAATAATACGAAATCATACGCAATTGATTCGGCAAAGTAAAACTCAAAACTATTGATTTCAAGCCATTTCACAATTCAGCACAACGTAAAAAAGGCTCATAACACTTGGCATGATGTAAATAAGTCTATTAATGATGAAAAAAGAGACTAATTGTATAGCAAAATAGCATCCATGCTTATTTTAGATTTATAATTCATCTTCTATATTGAATGTAACTTCTTTTTATACTCCACTAGTATACTATTAAGTTTATCCAAATCATTAATAGGAAATTCTTAAAAAAGTAAACAACAATTTAATTTTCTACGTGCTTTTTTTAACCAACAAGAAAAAAGTTATAAAGCCGATAAGTGATGTAGAGAATAATATTGCGCCCATAGGAATAGCAGAACCTTCGCTGATGCTCGCAAGTGGAGAAAAGATGGAGCCAAGCAATAATGGTAACATACCTAAAATAGCACTCGCACTACCTGCACGATGACCTTGCTTCTCCATTCCAAGTGTAAAAGTACTTGTAACGACCATTCCCATAGTAATCATGTATATAAAAATTAAACTCACAATAGCAGCCAATGGTCCTCGAATAATTGTCATAATCAGGAGTACAGATGTAACGGTTAAAGCAATGGATACAGCTATTTGCAATAAAGTCTTTTCAGAAATTATTTCCCCAAACCGTCCAATAACAAAGCTTCCCGTAATAATCGCAAGTCCATTAATACCAAATAATACACTAAATAATTGAGGTGAGACGCCATAAATATCCTGATAAATAAACGGTGTACCTGACACATAAGCAAAACTCCCACCATGTACAAAGCCAACAATTAATGCATATCCGATAAAGGAACGTTCCTTTAATAAATCCCCCATAGTCATGACCGTTGCACCAATCGAACTTGGAATTCGATTTTCAGGTGGCAATGTTTCTTTCAAATGGATAGCCACAATAATGACGATCACTATTCCGATAAAACTTAAAAATAAAAATATAGTTTTCCAAGTAGTAAATTCAAAAGCTAAGATAGCTCCACCCGCCATTGGTGCAATCATCGGTGCAACAGCATTAATCACCATTAAGAGTGAGAAGAATTTCGTAAGTTCTTTACCACTAAACACATCTCGAACAATTGCACGTGATAACACAACTCCTGCTGATGCTGTCAAACCTTGAAGAAATCTAGCCCCAATCAATACGATGATATTTGGTGCAAACGCACATAATAATGAAGCTAAAGCAAAAAGTAATGTCGCAATGAATAAAGGTTTTCTTCTCCCTTGCGCATCACTAATTGGTCCAATTATTAATTGGCCGATTGCAAGCCCAATTAAACAAGCAGTTAAACTTGTTTGCACAAGAGTTGCACTAGTATGTAAATCATAGGTAATTTCGGGAAAACTAGGTAAATACATATCAATATTAAGTGGACCTAAAATACCAAGTAAACTAAGCAATAATGCTAAACTAAAACGAGCTTTCCCTGTAGGGTTGTGTATTTGACTTTCTTTATTTCTAAGATAAATGGCGTTTCCCTCCTAAAGGAATTATTGTAATGGTTTTCGGGTAATTTGTTAAGCTTTTTGACCATTTTTTACATACAAAACATATCTTACGAGAAAACGTTTAAGCCTTTTAATGACAAACAAAAAGCAACGATAAATTAAAAAGTACATCTTTTTTACTTATCGCTGTGATTCTTGTTTCATTATGTTCATAATTGTCTTATCCATATCACCAACAATTATAGATTACATATACTTAATCATATATTGACGATCTTCTTTCATTTCTGTTTCAATTAGTTTTCTTTCCACATTTTATAGACGTGCTCCATTTTAAAGTTTTTTAGAATGTTTTCCGTCAGTGACCATTCAATTAAATCGCACATATCTTCAAAATGATAATAAAATGTCATTCGGTTCACACCACATTTATCTGTAATATCTTTAATGGTAACACGGTTGAATGGTTTCTTTTTCAATCCGTCATCATCTAAAGTATATTTGTTGAATACTGACATTCAGTCTTTCCTTTATGTTTAGACAATGATTGCGGTATGAATTCTTTATTATTCTGTTTTAATTATAACAAAGCTACCAATTTATCTCATTTTTTATAGGATAGTTCCATTTTTGATAGAATTGAGACAATTGAAAGTGAGAAAATGCTATAAAATTATAAGAATTTATCGATGAAAAATACAAACTTATCATAACTTTACTTATTTAATTATCACGTTTTTCGATGTTGTAAATGCTAAGGCGGGAAAGTATGTATTGCTACGTTAATGCGCAGTTAAAGCATTTTTTAATCACGTTATGTGACCATGAACTCGCTATAATTTTTTTATAAAAGACTTGATTTCTTTTAAAATTAATTATAATCTATATATCAAGTCATCTGATGACCTGCTTATCATCTTACAAAGAGTGAAATGGTAATAATGAAATCGCTAACATATGTTGGGAGGAATATGAAATGTTATTGCTTGTTGCCTTAAGTGCTATTATTGCACCGTTTATTTTTTTGGTTTTATTACGTATGCCAGCGAAAAAAGGGATGTTTTTTAGTGCTATCATATTAATAGTCTTAGCCTATTTTGTTTGGGGGATGGATGGATTAACCATTACAGCATCTATACTAGAAGGCTTTCATAAAGCGCTGACAATATTATTGATTTTATTTGGTGCGATTGTATTATTAAACACTTTACAACATACTGGGGCAGTGGATCGTATCAATCAAGGGTTTCGCAGTATTTCTGCAGATATGCGTGTACAAGTGGTACTCGTAGCCTTTTTATTCGGGGCACTCATCGAAGGGGCGGCAGGATTCGGAACACCAGCAGCGGTAACGGGTCCATTAATGGTAGCACTCGGATTTAATCCAATGGCAGCAGCAACAATTGCGCTTGTTGCCGATAGTGCTCCGGTTCCATTCGGTGCAGTAGGTACTCCTGTAGTTGTTGGACTTAGTAATCTATCCGATGCGAGTATCCCATTTTTTAAAACGATTGGAGTTTATATTACTGCGATAGACTTATTCGCAGGAACATTTATTCCGTTCATTATCGTGGTTATATTGACGAAGTTTTTTGGGGAGAATAAAACGATCAAAGATGCATGGCCAATGTTACCGTGGACTTTCATGGTTGGAATCTTATATACAGGATCGGCGTTGTTATATGCATGGTTATTCGGTCCAGAGTTCGTGGCTATTTTATCTTCCTTAACAGGATTGATTGTGGCAGCTTGGACAGCGAAAATTGGTTTTTTACTTCCAAAAGATGCTAATTGGCAAGAAGCATTAAAAGAAGACTTTCAAATAAATGATGAGAAGTCAAAAATGAGCTTATTAACAGCATGGTCTCCTTATTTAGTAGTGGTTGGGCTACTATTATTAACCCGTATTGTTCCATCTGTAAAAACATTTGTATTATCTGCAATCGATTTTTCTTGGCAGAACATATTGGACAAAGAGGGGATTACATCGAATTGGGAAATTTTATATTCACCCGGAACGATTTTAATTTTTGCAGCAATCATTTCCGTTTTCATTCAACGAAAACCATTTAAAAACTTTACCACTGCGGCAAAAGAATCGATTGTCTCTATTCAGGATGCCGCATTAGCATTATTTGCTACATTATCGTTAGTACAAGTGTTTACACATAGTGGAATGAATATGAATGATTTGTTAAGTATGCCACAATATATAGCGAATGCTTTGGCTAATTCTTTTGGGCCGATGTGGCTGTTTGTCGCTCCATTTCTTGGGGAACTTGGTGCCTTTATTACCGGGAGTGCTACGGTTTCTACACTTACTTTTTCACCAATACAATACAGTATTGCACAGAGCACCGGGGCTAATATACATATTATATTAGCACTTCAAATCATCGGTGCGGCGGCTGGAAATATGATTTGTGTACATAATGTCGTTGCTGCATCCACTGTCGTTGGTTTAACTGGAAAAGAAGGCGACATTATACGAAAAACGTTAATACCTGCTATATTATATTGTTTATTAGCTGGAATTGGTGCATATATTATCATGCTTTTCCTATAAGATATACAAGGCAATATAGCGCTATATCTTTCTAAAAGATATGACTTCTTGTAAACTAATAGAGAGGTCATGTTTGGAGGAAAAGAAATGGAATATAAACAAATTAAACCTAAGAAAATTTACGAAGAAGTTTCTGATATTATTATAGATCGAGTGAAATCAGGAGAACTTTCTCCAGGAGATCGTTTAGATTCAGTAGAAAAACTTGCCGAAAATCATGGGGTAAGTCGTTCTGCTATACGTGAGGCATTGAGTGGACTTAGAGCAATGGGACTTGTGGAAATGCGCCAAGGAGAAGGGACATTTATAACAAGCTTTGATGCTACAGCATTCTCCCTTCCAGTTGCAACGGCATTAATCATGCAAAAAGAGGATATTAAAGAATTGACGATCGTTCGGCGTATTTTAGAAGTTGGTACCGTTGTGCAAGCAACAAAAGAGCATACACCGGAGGATATCATACGTCTGGAAAAGTCCCTTCAATTAATGAAAGATGCACAAGGAGAAGGAGAATTAGGGGAACGAGCAGATTTAGAGTTTCATATGGATATTGCGAGAGCGACACATAATAAGATGTTGATAAATCTCGTATCAAGTGTATCGGATATTACCCTTGAGTCTATGCGGGAAACGAGAAGGATTTTATTGTATTCAGATGAAGGGATGTCAAGACTTTATCAAGAACATTTACGTATTTTTGAAGCTATTAAAAACCGTGATGAAAAGTTAGCTGAACAAGAAATGCGTAACCATCTTCTTGCTGTCGAGAGTGTCTTAGAAGAATACTTACAATAGTAAATACTTTTCAAGTGAACTCGTTTAAGTTATCCGACAAAAAAATAATATTTATTAACATTGAATAGGTAATGAGCATGGCTATGAAGAGTCATGTTCATTACCCAAAAAAAGCATATTTTTATAAAAAGAATTGGTTTATCGGTAAAAATTTTAATGTCAGTCATATGATGACCGGACTAATAAAGGTCGTGGAGGCGAATAAAATGAAAGTATCATTAATGATTACGTGTATATGCGATACTTTTGCATCAAATGTAGGGAAGGACACAGTAGAATTATTAGAGCATCTTGGATGTGAGGTAGATTTTCCACAACTGCAAACATGTTGTGGTCAACCAGCATTTAACAGTGGTTATGTAAAAGAAGCGAAAAAAGCAATGAAGCAAATGATAAAGGCTTTTCGTCATTCTAAATATGTAGTAGCTCCATCGGGGTCATGTATCGGTATGTTGAGGGAGTATCCAAAGATTTTTAAAGGAGATCTTAAATGGGAGGAAGAGGCAAAAGCACTTGCTGCAAAATCTTATGAAATCACACAGTTTATTGTGGAAGTACTTGGCAAGGAAGATGTAGGGGCTACCTTTCCAAAGAGAGTTACTTACCATCCTTCGTGTCATATGACACGAATATTGGGAGTGAAGGAAGCTCCTGTCAAATTATTGAAAAATGTGAAAGAGATAGACTTTGTCGAATTACCGATTAAAGAAGATTGTTGTGGATTTGGAGGAACATTTGCAGTGAAAAATGAATTTATTTCTACAGCTATGGCAAAAGAAAAATCACAACATGTGACAGAAACGGAAGCAGAATATTTAGTTGGTGGTGATATGGCTTGTTTAATGAATATTGGTGGAATGATGGAAAGAGAAGGGAAAAATGTGAAGGTTGCCCATATAACAGAAATATTAAATCATCGTGAAACGAGTAGATAGAATGGAGGATGAAGATGGGTATCAAAATAGGAGATGCTAATTATACAGATAGGGTCCAAGAAGGATTAGAAAATGATTTTATGCGACAAGCCGTGGCGTCTGCACAAGGGCGTTTCCGTAGTGGCCGACAAAAGCAAGCAGAAACCTTAGGGAACTGGGAAGATTGGCGTACATTAGGTTCGGAAATACGTACACATACGTTGGAAAATATTGATTACTATTTACATCAATTAAGTGAAAATGTCTCTAAACGTGGTGGGAAGGTCTTTTTTGCCCAAACAGCGGAAGAAGCGAATGAATATATCCAAAAGATAATCAAAGAAAAAGAGGCTAAAAAAATTGTCAAATCGAAATCCATGGTAACAGAAGAAATTGGTTTGAACAAAGCGATAGAAGATATTGGTGCGGAAGTAGTGGAGTCGGATTTAGGGGAATGGATTTTACAATTAGATGAAGACCCTCCTTCTCATATAGTTACCCCAGCATTGCATAAAAATAAAGAACAAATTAGAGAAACCTTTGCGGAAAAGCGTGGTTATACAGGTTCTGATATACCAGAAGACCTTGGATTATTTGCAAGAGAACAATTACGTAAGGATTTTTTAGAAGCGGATATCGGTATTACGGGATGTAATTTTGCAGTTGCTGAATCTGGTGCCATTACATTTGTGACGAATGAAGGAAACGCACGAATGGTCACAAGTTTACCGGATACTCAGATTACAGTGATGGGAATGGAACGTATTGTGCCAACATGGGAAGAATTAGATGTGCTAGTAAGTTTACTTACACGAGCTGCGGTTGGACAAAAATTAACGAGTTACATCACGTCTATCACAGGAACTAAATTAGAAGGCGAAACAGATGGACCGGAAGAGTATCATTTAGTCATTGTTGATAATGGTCGATCAAAAATATTAGGAACGGAATTTCAATCGGCTCTACACTGTATCCGTTGTGCGGCATGTATTAATGTATGCCCGGTCTATCGGCATGTTGGTGGGCATGCATATGGTTCGATTTATCCGGGGCCAATTGGTGCAGTGCTTACACCATTACTCGATGGATACGAAAGTCATCATGATTTACCTTATGCATCAACCTTGTGTGGTGCATGTACAGAGGTTTGTCCAGTGAAAATTCCACTTCATGAACAATTAATTCGACATCGAGAAATTATTATCGAAGAAGGACATAAAACAGCTATTCCTGAAAAAGTTATGATGAAAGGGTTCGCACAATGGGCGTCAACCCCAGTCGCCTATAAAATGAGTACGTCCATGGCTAGAACTGCTTTAAAGCCTTGGTATAAAGATGAGAAAATTAGCAATGGACCTGGCCCAATGAAAGGCTGGACGAATACACGAAACTTTCCTGCTCCTTCAAAAAAAACATTTAGGGCTTGGTTTAAAAATCGAGAGAAAGAAGGGGTGCAATCATGACGATACAGAACAGGGAGTCTTTTTTAGATAATGTTGCAGCTAACTTAGGACGTAACCAGAGGACAGAAGGAGTGGAGCGTCCTGTGTGGAGCGTAACTCCGCAACACGATGTGTTTAAGGGATATTCACCTGATAAGTTGGTAGAAGAATTAAAACATATTTGTAAAGATATTCATACAGATTTTAAGATGACCACCCGGGCTGAATTAAATAAGGTCTTGAAGTCTACGATTGAAGCTTATGATGGAAAAAGGATTATTACCTCTAGTGATCATCGTAATCAAGTATTTGGTCTAGATGATCTTTTTACACAATTAACTGCAGAGGGACATGATGTACATGTGTGGCAAGCGAACGAAGGAAAAGAAAATCAAGTTATTGCAGAAAAGGCAGATGTAGGGATTACATTTAGTGATGTGACATTAGCAGAGTCTGGTACTGTCGTGTTAATGAACAATAAATGTAATGGGCGTTCCATTAGTTTGCTTCCAAGAACTTATATAGCAATTATTCCGAAAAGTACCATTGTAGCTCGTATGACCCAAGCTACGAAACAGATTCATGAAGCTAATGTACGAGGAGAAGATGTTGCGAGTTGTGTAAGCTTTGTGACTGGTCCAAGTAATAGTGCAGATATTGAAATGAAGCTGATTGTCGGTGTACATGGACCTGTTGCGGCGACGTATATTGTCATTGATGATGCGTGATCATTTTTTTGACAATATGCTTATATGAACTAATAACAACAAAACGAGGTTTGCACATGTGTGAACCTCGTTTTAATTTGTAGTGTATTTAGTTAATAAAATAGGTAGCTGAATAATAGTTTGAAAATTATTTCTGTAAAAGAAAATGAAGAGCTTCCTAATCATAAGTTTTTTTAAGTACTCCATTCTTTCAACATAACAATACGTTGTTTTAATTCCTCCTACACTATTCATCCCAAATACATCTCATGTTTATCGTTCATTTATAAAAACAATCCCACCGAGTGAATGGAAAAAAATGGTACTCCTTACCTTCGTCTGATTTCCATAATCGTTAGACAAAGTTCTCTTCATAAAAGGGCTCTTAATTGATAGAGCGAAACCCATCCCAACAAAGCGCAGGTATATCGTTAAACCACCAATTACTACGTTATCCATCCTTCTATTAGAATCCATTCATCGTTCTTCGCATAATTTTTTGTACCTAAACAGATAAATTTAACAATTGTAAAAATAACGTAAAAAAATAAATTGAAGGGCCTTATTGTGAAAATGTTAGCAAATAGATAGGAATAATCATTTTTGAGAAAATGTTGATATTCATAGGGATTCCAGACTATTCCAACTCTGAAATGAATTGACATTCAATTCAGATATTACTAGGATGTAATGTATTAGGGGACTATAACATATGTAATATGTTTATAGTTTAAATAACTTTAAGGGAGATGAATAGTATGGCAGGACAAATTAGAATGAGTCCAGACGAACTTCATGGAAAGGCACAACGTTATGGTGAAGAAGCTGAACAAATTAGCGATGTATTGAGTAAGCTTCAGGGTCTTCAAGATGAATTACGAGGCGAATGGGAAGGACGTGCGTTTGAGCGTTTTGATGAACAGTTTCAACAATTACGTCCAAAGGTAAATGATTTTGAACAGCTACTTCGTGATATACAAGTTCAACTACAGAAGACTGCACAAGCAGTTCAAGAGCAAGATGAAGCATTATCTCAAAACTTTGGCTTAAGTTAACCCACTTTCTATTATCTTATAGCCAATACGCAAATTATCTCTATTAGTATGAGCTACACGAAAGTGTA
>DXHX01000065.1 GCA_019113205.1 Candidatus Pseudogracilibacillus intestinigallinarum
GTGAAAACGAAATAATGTTCGTTTTATTGAAGCAAAATCAAAAGGTGCTAACGGATAGAAATAAGGTGTATCGAGCACTTTTACTTTGCATAAATGGAATAAAATAATTAAAGCACTAGCAACAATTCCGACAAAGCCAAATAAAGACGCTGCAACCATAATCGGAAAGGATAATATACGTAATATATTTCCCATTTCATAGGAAGATATCGTAAACGACATGATGGCCGTTAATGCAATGACAATTACGACAACATTGGAAACTAGTCCAGCGGTAACAACCGCTTCTCCGATAATAATTCCACCGACAATTCCGATCGTCTGTCCAATCGGGGATGGTAAACGAATTCCAGCTTCTCTAATAAGTTCAATCGTCACAATCATAATAAACGCCTCAAAAAACGGTGGAAATGGGACCGTTTCAATCGAATTTTTTACGAGCGTAACCATTTCAAAAGGGATAATTTCAAAGTGAAATGTAATAATCGCAATATATGTCGCTGGAAAAATTAGTGCACCGAAGAAACTCGCTAATCGAATAAAACGGAAAAGGATACCGTCGTATACTTGCCCGTTAAAGTCATCTGGTGAATGAAAAAAGGCAAAAAATGAAATCGGGACAATACATGCGATAGCATTATTGTCCATTAAAATAGCGATTTTTCCTTCAGTTAAATATGCAGTCGTTCGGTCGGGCCTTCCTGTATATAATTTCTTCGGAAAAATCGTCTTCACATGACGTAAAAGATAGTTCACTAAATCTCCGATGACCGTCACTTTTTTCTCTTGCATCCCTTCTAATTGATCTTCGATATATTGGATCGTCTCTTCATTCGCTTCCCCTTTAAGATAAACAATCGCTACATTATTCTCATTTTGTTTTCCGACACTTTTATATGTAACATGCAAATTTTCTTGTTGTAGACATCGTCTTATTAAATGAACATTGATATCTAAGTTTTCAATAAATCCATTATGTGCCCCTTGTACAACTCGTTCATTTTCAGGTTCATCTGGTGTCCGTTCATGTTCTTGTACCGTTTGTAAGACGATTCCTTCTTGTTTTTCTTCTAATAAAATAACAGTGTTTCCGAGAAGCATTGCTTCCACAATCTCTTGTATAGTTGTTACTTTTTCTGACATATCACTCAGTGAAATACCAGCTTCTATTGCTGTAAGTTGCTGACCCAATTTCTGTTCATCTGCCATCGTTTCAATTGAACAGACAAGAGCCTTCTTTTGTTGTAATGTCATCATTTGTAGTTGTAAATCATTCGTATATTGAAATGCCTTTTCTAGCGTCTGTTTATTTTCTGCTAGCGTTTCTTTTAATTCTTCATAAGGCAATTTATCCGCCACCTTTACATTGCATTATGGAATACTTTGTGCAAAATCATTGAAAATATACAAAAAAGCCTTTGATTAGAATCTTTTTTCTAATCAAAGACTTGTCTGTTTTTTTATGACATACCATTTTTCACGTGACGCATTAAGACAATGCCTTTAAGCCGACAACTCCGATAACTACGAAGATAACGCTAATTACTTTTCCAACACTTTTTGACTCGCCAAAGAATATCATATTAATTAAAACAGCCCCCGCCGTTCCAATTCCAATCCAAACCGCATACGACGTACTCACTTGCAAAAATTTGAATGATTGATATAAAAAAGCAAATGAAGCAGCAAATCCACCAAAATATAAAATAAGAGATGGCATCGTTTTTTGTTCACTATATTTTTTCAATCCAACAACACCCGTCAGCTCACTAATCGCCGCTAAAAATACGAATAACCATCCCATTATTACTTCCATCCTTCCGTCGCTTTTTTCTCTTCCATTCCTTCAGCAACTTGTAATCCAATGACACCTAAAATTAATACCATCATAAAGCCAATTTTTCCGAACGTTAAAATTTCCCCAAACAAAAATACGTCCATTAATGCAGTACCGAGTGTACCGGCAGCTGCAAAAATGGCGTACACCGTTCCAGTCGGTAATTGTTCACATGCTTTTGTTAAAAAGTGAAAATCAATAAAAATGAACACGACAATTGGAATCCAATGCCACCATAGAGAGGCGACATTAAATCCAAATATCCAAACTAACTCAAAAAATGATGTTAATGCTACATATATCCATGCTTTATTCATATTTCTTCCTCCTAAAAACCAAGTGAATGAATGTCATTCACTTTATAGCGATAAAAAAGAGCGTAGGACATGTTGTTTTCTTGCTGCCTCTCTATCGATTCTATCTCAGTAAGAATCGCATCCGTTTCTACGACTTTGTCCTAATCGCTTCTCTCGACTGAATGACTATCATTCATTTTACATCTTTTTTATTACTTGTCAATCCGTAAAGCATCTAATAAAAATTGCTGTACCGCCTCTTTTTGCTTCCCCGCTTCTTCTTCATTACTATGATCATATAAATATACTTGTTCTGCTGCTGATTCGACTAGTCCGATCAACAATTTTGCCATTCGTTTTGGAGAAATAGTAGATGTCACTTCCCCTTTTTCTTGTGCATCCTCTAGTAATTGACTAATCATTTGATAGCACGGCTCATAGACAATTTCCCATTCTTTTATATGTTCTGAAGAAGCAAGTCCTGCATAAACAACCGCTTGTACTTCACTATATTGTTTGTTTACTTCAAAAATAACGTGAATAATATGTTGTAGTTGTTGTTCGACAGTATTTTTCGTATCCATTTTTTCTTTAATTCGTTCCATTAAAACATGAACCATCTCTTCTGCTATAGCAGGCATTAATGACAATTTAGATGGAAAATAAATGTAGAAAGTACCTTGTGCAATGTTTGCGTTTCTAACAATATCAGAAATTGTCGTTTTATCGATTCCCTTTTCTTGAAATAGTTTAATTGCTGACTGGATAATCCGTTCACGTTTGTCCATCATTACACCCCTATTCTATTCCTTTCTACAGTATACCGTAATTATTTTCGTCTATCAAAAATCTTTCGTTTTCCTTTTGTCGGAACGATATTTATCCGTTCTGGCGCTTTCCAAATATATGCCGTAATGATGGCTACAATCATCATGAATGTCGTAAAATAATATGGATAATCTAAGTTTATATCGAATAATGCACCACCAACCATCGGACCTAATACATTTCCAATACTTGTAAACATCGAATTCATTCCTCCAACAAACCCTTGTTCATTACCTGCCACCTTGGATAAATACGATGTAATCGCAGGGCGTAATAAATCAAACCCTGTAAAAATAAATATCGTAACAAATAAAATATATGCATAACTATGTGCTGTCGTCATTAAAAATACGAACACACCTGAAAACCATAAACAATAACGAACAAGCCTTACTTCTCCAAAACGTTTCGTTAATTTATCAAACAATAATACTTGTGTAATCGCACCAACAAGTGCTGCACCAGTAATGATAATCGCAATATCTTTCGGTGTAAACCCAAATTTATGATCAACATATAAGCTAAATAGCGATTCAAACGCCATTAAGCCAAAAGAAGAAATAAATAAAATTAAAAAGGCAAATATATATGCCGGTCGGACAACACGTTTTAATTTATTCGTCGGAACAGTTGCAACTTCTTCCTCTTCTGTTGTTTGTCGTTCTGGTTCTTTTAATGTAATAATCGATAATACTGCTGCTAATCCGGCTAAAACTGCGGCCGCAAAAAACGGAACTCTCGATCCATATTCTGCTAAAAACCCACCGATACCCGGTCCGATAATAAATCCCGTACTAATCGCAGCGGACATATACCCTAATGCTTTTGAGCGTGTTTCCAATGTCGTAATATCTGCAATATACGCCGTTACAGCTGGCATAATGAATGCCGCACTTATTCCACCAAAAAATCGTGATACAAATAAGATTTCCACCGATGTTCCAATACCAAATAAGTATTCTGAAAAACTGAACACAAATAGTCCAATTACAATCATTCGTTTACGACCGTATTTATCTACCCATTGTCCAGCAATTGGCGAAGCGATTAATTGGGTGATCGCAAATGCTGCCACTAAATATCCGACAACTTTTCCGGTTAAATGTAATTCATTCATAATCGTCGGTAATACAGGAATGACGAGTCCAATTCCTAAAAATGCGATAAATAAATTTCCTAATAAAATCGCCAATACAAAATTTTTCTTTTCCATAAATGTCCTCCTTTTATGTAAATTAAACAAGAAAAAGGAGAAATTCACTGCTCCCCAATGAACTTCTCGCTTTATACGTCTCTTTTATATCATTTTTATCCTATGATAGTATACTACGAAATTATTCTATTTGGCAACTCGATAGCACATTTAATTTTCATTTTATTTTTCGGTTAAAAACTTTATTTTATTATCCAATTTTGATATAATACAAAATATTACACGAGTTAGGATGGTATACATGATAGAATCATTCGTTGCAGAAAAAGAATTAGATGATATCGATAGATTATTATTAAAAACAATTCAAAACAATGCTAGCCTAAGCAATGTAGAGTTAGCAAAAAAAGTAAACCTTTCCCCTCCTGCCACACACGGAAGAATGAAACGTTTAGAACAGGAAGGATATATAAAAAATTACGTCACTATTTTAAACCGTGAGAAACTCGGCTTTGACCTTTTATGTTTTATATATGTCAAAACGAGTATTCATCAAACAGTACAATTAGAAGCATTCGAGGCTGCGATTGTAGCGATGCCTGAAGTATTAGAATGCCATCATATTACTGGAGAATATGACTTTTTATTAAAAGTTGTTTTAAAAGACAGTTCCGATTTAAAAAATTTCATCGGAAATAAATTAAGTTCACACGGAAGTATTAGTGGGATTCAAACTAGTCTATCATATGAAGAAGTAAAATCAACGACGGCATTACCTTTAAAGTAAAAGGTGCCGTCCTTTCTTTTTCTTTAGAACGTGATAAAATATATGATATATTACTTTTTTCGATAGGAAGAGATAAGTTATATGCAAACATTTATCAAGCGCCCACTAAAAGTGACATTATTCCTTTATGCACTTTTTCATTTTATAACTACTTTATTTTCAAATGAGCTCTTATTACTTTTCATGGCGATTAGTGGGATTGCCTTTTTCATTTTTACGAGTATTCATCTTTCGATTCCTAAATTTAAGTTACCGTTCACTATTTTCGTCATTAGTTTTATAGTAATGTTAACAGCGAAAATGGATATATTACATACATTACAAAATGGTGCAATCGAGATGCGCCATATTATCGGACTCTTAATCGTCGTACCACTCATAAGTTACGTATTACAAGAGGAACCATATATTGAAGATGTCATGGGGTTGTTTTATCGGTTCATTAATACTGGTAAAAAGTTTTATTTTACTTTGTTAACATTTACGCAAATTATTGCTTATTTTTTATTATTCGGATCGATTACGATGATGTATCAATTCGTACAAATGGTGTTACATGAAAAAACTTCTGAAAACTGGGAATATTTTAAAGGAACAGCCCTTTTACGTGCCTTCGGATTGTCGACTTTATGGGTCGTTAGTATCCCTAGTTTCGTCTATGCAGTCGAAACATTAAATGCTTCTTTATGGCTTTCGATTTTACAAGGATTTATTTTTGCCATTTGCGGATCATTTTTAGCTATGATTTTTATGTCGATACGAATGAAACGGGCAAACATCGATGTCACGACCGAACTACAATTAGAATTACAAACATTGTTAAAGACAGCAGCAAGTCATGAAGTACAAGTAAAAAAGACGATGGAATTTAGTTTATTATTCGTCAGTCTTTTCGGGACAATTTTTCTATTGCATGGATTGTTTCATTTTCAGTTAATGGTGCTCATTCCCCTCGTGATCATCGGATGGATGTTTTTCTTTTATGTATGGAAAGGAAAATTGCGAAAGTTTTTCGTCGTAATAAAAGACTATGCTTCTAATAAGGTTGTTGGACAGTCTTATCAATTGTCGTTAATGATTGCTGTCGGTGTGTTAATCAATACCTTACATGGTACAAATTTTTCCACTAATTTTATTAAAGGATTACATGCCATACAAGCTGCTTTTCCTTTCATTAATTTTTTGTATATATTACCTTTCATTGTAATTTTATTAGGTTTTTGTGGATTAGGCCCTTTAACAGTGATGGTACTCGTTGCAGGTATTTTACAAAGTATGCCTCTTCCTTATCCACCTGAGCTAATGGTTCTTGCGATTACGTCAGGAAGTGCGATTTCGATTTTTATTTCTCCTATTGTCATGCCTGTTATCGTATTAAGCGCTTCGAACGGGCTCGGCATGTTAACGAATGGTATCAAATTCAATTGGAAATTCGCCCTTAGTTTTTATGTCATGATCCAGCTTTATATTCAAGTGATGTATCAATTCGTTTATTAATATGGAGTGGGAGGTCGAAGGATGCAACTTGCGTAGTACTTGAGTTCGCTTCTATGTTGTGTAAAATTGTATTTGCATCATGTCGCTTTCGGCTATCGTGCACTTGCAAGAAAGTAGAATTACAAAGATAAAGGGAATCCCGGTAAAAATTAATTTACTGAAACTCCCTTTTCTATTTCATTTCGTTTTATCGCAAATCTTTTTTATTATTCATATTCTTTTTCAAATGTTTTTGTACTACGAACTGTATCAATATGGCGAACTTTGCTTTCGATAAATTCTCTTTCTGATTCTAAAAACGGCGGTAAAGAAAGTTTTTCTCCAAGTGTTTCATATGGCTCATCTTCCATGAATCCTGGACCATCTGTGGCAAACTCAAATAAAATTTGCGGTGCCACACGTGCATATAAGGATCCAAAATAAAAACGCTCCACAAAACCAGATGTTGATAAACCGAACTGGCGTAAATGATGGTCCCATCTATCTAATGCATCTTTGTCGTCTACACGAAATGCTGCATGGTGTACTGTTCCAAACCCTTGACGTGCTGATGGTAAGTCATCTCGGAATTCCACAATAACTTGTGCACCATTTCCACCTTCCCCAACTTCGAATAAATAGAAATTGCCATCTTCATCTATTTCTTTAAATAATAATACTTTTTCTAATAATGCTTTGAAATAGTCGATATCATCCACACGAACGACGACTGGTCCTAAACCTGTAATCGCATATTCTAATGGGATCGGGCCATTTTTCCACGGTGCACCAGAGGCAACTCCTGCGTTTTTTTCATCTGAAATTAATTGATATTGTTGATCATCCATATCGACAAATGATAATGTCTTTTTACCAAATTGTTCTTTCACACCAGTATGTTTCACCCCTAATCGGTCAAAACGTTTCACCCAGTATGCTAATGCTTCATCAGTTGGCACACGGAAAGATGTTTTATATATTTCATTCGTTCCATGTGACCCTTTTGGAATACCTGGGAAATCAAAAAATGTCATATCTGTTCCCGGATTTCCTTCATCATCTGCGAAAAATAAATGGTATGTTTGAATATCGTCTTGGTTGACAGTTTTTTTCACTAGACGCATCCCTAACGTATAAGTGAAAAATTTATAATTCTCCTCTGCACTACTCGTAATTGCTGTAATATGGTGGATTCCTTTTAATGTCATGTTTCATACGCTCCCTTTATGTTAATGGTTGTAAATGATGCTCAATTTCTTCTCTTCGTTCTTCTAAAAATGGTGGCAATGTAATTCTTTCCCCAAGTGTCGCCATCTCTTCATCTATTGCCAATCCCGGACCATCTGTCGCTAACTCAAAAACGATGCCATTTGAATCTCTAAAATAAAAACTATGAAAATAATGGCGGTCAATGACACCTGTAGAAACAAAGCCTCTTTCTTTTATTTCTCGTTCCCACTCATACATTTCTTCTACATTTTTCACACGAATCGCTAAGTGATGCACACTACCACGTCCTGGCCGTTCTGTCGGTGCATCAAGTTCTTTTACGATAATTTCAGAAGCTGAATTTTCTAAAGCAGAACGGAAAATTTGTGCCCCTTCCATTGTGTCAACCAATGTATAATCAAACAACTCTGTCAACACGCTCGCTAGCTTTTTCGGGCGACGGACTGTCATCTCTACAGGACCCATTCCAATAATTTGATGTTCCGTTGGGACGGTAGATTGATCCCACTTCTCCCAAAATTCTGGGACATCGTCTTCCCCTTTATCGATAAGCATTAGTTCTAATCCATCTGGATCGGTAAATTGAAGCACTCGCTTATTTCGGTATGTCGTTAATTCACTTGGAATATGGTGCATGTCGAAGCGATTTTTAAAATAATCGATTGTCGCTTCAGTTTCGACGAGTAAACCGAGTTTCGTAATCGCATTAGAACCACGATGTGTACGCCCTACCTGTTTCATTTCAAAAAACGTAATAACGGTTCCCGGACTCCCCGTTTTATCTCCATAAAATAAATGGTACATCGTCGGATCATCTTGGTTAACGGTTTTTTTCACGAGACGTAATCCGAGAACATCTCGATAAAATGTCATATTTTCTTGTGCATTTTTTATCACCATCGAAATATGATGGTGTCCTGTAATCATCCGCATTTGTTTCCCTCCCAATTTCATCTTATGTATATTATGTCACAATTTATCTCTAATTAAAATTATTTTGTTTCGAGACGTTTAAAAAACGTCCGAAAATGAACCACCATAAGATATTTTTCTTATACGTATTCATTTCCCGACGTTTCCACTTATGAAACAATTTGTACATCTAATACATTTTTTAAAGGAACATAGGTGCCACAATTATTCGATAATACAATTTGTCTCGTAAATCGTTCAATTTTCGCTAGTTTTCCTTCAATTACTTTAAACTGTCCATGCTCATAATAGGTTAAAACTATATCAACATTATATGTTAGTGCATATTTTAGAGATTGATCTATTTCTAACATCGTTTGCTCATCTAATATAGGCTTCTCTTTATATTCCACAAAAACTTCCTTTAACATTTCAACATGTTCTGGCAACATTAATGATGTCCACTTGATGGACCCACGGTCTTGTACTGTCATGATTTATATACCTCCATTTTTCCATTGCTAAAATATTTTCTTTATAAAAAGTTCGAATCGACTGCCTCAAAAAGCAGTAAGCAATAACTCGATTACCGTTCATCCCTAATACTTTTATTTCCCGTTTGGAAAATAGATTCTTACGGCTTCGATAAATAATCGTCCACGTTTCCCCTGTTTGCATCGCATCACGTAATAATTTTTCCATCTCTCCACCACCAGGAACGTTTGTTCTTATATTAACACGAACAATTCATAAAAACAAGAACAAAGGTTCGTTTTTTTCTCTTGATTTTCTATTGGTCTTTTTTTATAATTAGAACACACGTTCTGCGAAAGGAGGGGTTCTATGGATTATTCATCTTTTCCTAAACATGATGTGTTATGCATCGATATGCGCTCTTTCTATGCTAGTGTGGAAGCCGTGCGATTAGGTTTTGATCCGATGCAAGTTCTATTAGCTGTCGTCGGGGATGTGACTCGTCCAGGAAGTATTGTACTTGCCGCTTCCCCTGCACTAAAAGAAAAGTATGGGATTAGTAATGTAAGTCGTTTTTTCGAACTGCCACAAGATCCAAATATTCATATTGTTCAAGCAAATATGGCCGATTATTTACATGCTTCTGTCCAAATTACCCAACTACTCTACACGTTCGCACCGAAAGAAGCGATTCATCCATATTCCATCGATGAAGTGTGGATCACTGTGAATGGATTAGAAAAATTATTCGGTGACCCTTTTACAATCGCACAAAAAATCCAACGAGCAATTTTAGAATCGTTCGGCATTACGAGTGCGATCGGAATTGGCAACAACAAATTTCTCGCAAAAGTCGTACTTGATTTACATGCTAAAAAATCACCGAATGGTATTGCAACTTGCACATATGAAGAAGTACAAGAAAAATTATGGCCGGCGAAAGTCGAAAAAATTTGGGGGATTGGATTAAAGTTAAAAAAACGACTGTATCATCTAGGCATTACAACACTTGGTCAAATTGCTCAATCATCCTTACCGACATTAAAAAAACATTTTGGTATTATGGGAGAGCAATTATATTGGCATGCGTGGGGAATTGATTTAAGTCCTGTTTTTGGGGATTTCATTAAAACCGAACAAGATAGTTATGGACATGGTATTTCTTTATTGCGTAATTACACGAAGGAAGAAACGCTCGTCTGTATGTTGGAGCTTTGTGAGGAAGCATGTCGCCGTGCCCGAACAGATCGTATGGCAGGAAAGACGGTTCATCTTGGGATAGGATATGACAAAATGACAAATGGTGGCTTTTATCGTTCCAAAACAGTCGCTTCCCCAACGAATATTACTTTAGAAATGTACCAAGTTTGTGTGCAACTCTTCGAACAATTTTACGATGGGCGTAGTTATATTCGTCGTGTTTCGGTTACTTTAGCAAATTTAGTTTTGGATATGGAAACACAATTAGATTTATTTTATGAACGATCAAAACAAAAGGACATTGGGTATGTGATGGATCATATTCGAGCGAAATATGGATCCACCGCTATCTTACGTGCATCTAGCTACACAAATGCTGGCATTACATTAGAACGTAGTAAAAAAATTGGTGGGCATTGGGCGTAATCTTTGCGCCCTTTTACCTTTGTTTAGTTTAGGGGAGGTGGGTTTACATCGGTTCTTGTGAATTTGGCGCGGGTTCTTGCAACTCCGCAACACATTCTTGCAACTTCAGCACGGATTCTTGCAACTTCACATCGCATTCTTGCAACTTCGCATCACATTCTTGCAACTCCAGCACGCATTCTTGCAACTCTGCGTCGGATTCTTGCAACTTCGCACTGGATTCTTGCAACTTCACATCGCATTCTTGCAACTTCGCATCGCATTCTTGCAACTTCGCACTGGATTCTTGCAACTTCACCCTACATTCTTGCAACTTCGCCCTACATTCTTGCAACTTCACCCTACATTCTTGCAACTTCGCGTCGGATTCTTGCAACTTCGCACAACTTCCACCCACCCCACACGAAAAAACGATACTAATGAACGCCCTCACTAGTACCGTTTTATCAAATGCTTATTTTTACTGAAAGTGAACGAGGAAATATTTTTTTCTACCACGTCGGATGATAGTAAATGTATCTTCCAAACGATCTGCACCCGTCACGATATGATCTAAGTTTTGATTACGATCCCCATTTACATAAATTGCACCATTTGAAATGTCCTCACGTGCTTGACGTTTCGATGGTGAAATTTTTGCTGCTACTAATAAATCGATTAACCCGATGTCTGATTTTTCTGCTGCATATGTCGGTACATCTTTGAATCCTTGTTCAATTTCGTTTTTCGTTAACTGTTTTACATCCCCGCTAAACAATGCCTCAGAAATTTTAATTGCTTGATCTAAAGCTTCTTTTCCGTGAACGAATGTCGTCATCTCTTCTGCTAAACGCTTTTGTGCAACGCGCGCACCCGGATCTGCTTCTGTCGCCTTTTCGATTTCATCTATCTCCTCACGGCTTAAGAATGTAAAATAATTAATGAATTTAATAACGTCTCGGTCATCTGTGTTGTACCAGAACTGGTAAAACTCATACGGACTCGTTTTTTCTGGGTCTAACCAAATAGCGCCACCAGCTGTTTTACCGAATTTCGTACCATCAGCCTTCGTAATTAATGGAACAGTTAAACCAAATACGTCTGCACCCTCTCCATCTTCTCGTGTGCGGCGAATATACTCCATACCAGCCGTAATGTTCCCCCACTGATCACTTCCACCAATTTGTAAGGAACATCCTTCCTCTTCGTATAATTTCATGTAGTCATATGACTGCATTAACATATAACTGAACTCCGTGTAGGAAATACCGTGCTCAATTCGAGAAGCCACCGCATCTTTTGCTAACATGTAGTTTACTGTAAAATGTTTTCCAACATCTCGTAAAAATTCAATAAATGTTAAATTAGATAACCAATCATGGTTATTACGCGCTACCGCAGCATTGTCTCCTTCATCAAAATTTAACATTGTCGCTAATTGATTACGTAAACTATTGGCGAAATAATGTACTGTTTCTGTCGTATTTAAAGATCTTTCTTCATTACGACCACTCGGATCCCCAATCATTCCTGTTCCTCCACCAATTAATGCAATTGGACGGTGACCAGCAAGTTGGAATCTTTTTAATAGCGTAACCGGAAGCAAATGACCGATATGCAAACTATCTGCTGTCGGGTCAAATCCACAATATAAAGTCACTTGATTTTCCTCTAAATGTTTTGTTAAACCTGCCTCATCTGTCGTTTGTTGTACAAGCCCTCTCGCTTGTAAATCTTGTAAAATATCCACCATCACTCACACTCCATAAATAAATTAAAATAAAAAAAGCCCCATCCCAAAAAAGGGACGAAGCTTGTTGTTCGCGGTACCACCCTTGTTATACATAAATTACTTATATTCATGTATCACTTGGCGTTCGTATCGGTGACTTCACCGTCTTCTGACAAGAATGCTCCTGACTGTAATTCGTCCAACCAAATATGACTAACTTCCACCAACCGTTAGCTCTCTATACAGTGATTTAATCGACTACTTCGGCCATTCATTGCAAATTTTTATGTAATTGATTTATATTGTAACAACATATGTAAATAAATAGCAAGCCATAAGCTTACAATTTTCCTAAAAAAATTACAAAGTCTACCGCAAATATCCGAAAATGTATGATATAATAAGTAGTTGAATTTAGGAGGTAACATACATGAACTTTAATAATATAACCGATAAAGTAAAAGATTGGTGGCAAAAAGGAACGATCCAAAGAACATCCCGTATTACATATGATGTCGTTTGGAATGTTATTCTTTTCTTTATCATCATCGGTGTCATGGGTGTTTTCTTCGCCGGAGGAGTTGGTGCAGGTTATTTTGCCTCACTCGTAAAGGATGAACCAATCCGGTCTTATGAAGAAATGGAAAAGAAAATTTATAATTATGAAGAAACATCCAAAGTGTATTTTGCCGATAATAAATTAATTGGTGATATTCGCACTGACTTACACCGGGAAGAAGTAAAGCTCGAAAATGTAGCTGAAACATTGACGAATGCTGTTATCGCAACAGAGGATGAATTGTTTTACGATCATAATGGTGTGGTACCTAAAGCAATCGTCCGTGCAATGTTCCAAGAAGTATCCAATTCGGATACGAAAACAGGTGGTAGTACACTGACACAGCAAATTATCAAAAACCAAATTTTAACGAATGAAGTATCATTTGACCGAAAGGCGAAGGAAATTTTACTCGCCATGCGTTTAGAAAACTTCTTTGAAAAAGAACAAATATTAGAAGCATATTTAAATATTATTCCATACGGTCGAAATGCTTCAGGAGATAATATTGCTGGTATCCAAACCGCTGCAAAAGGAGTCTTCGGTGTAAAAGCAGAAGAATTAACTTTACCACAGGCAGCATTTTTAGCTGGTATTCCGAAAAACCCTTACGCTTATACACCATTCAAACAAAACGGTGATATAAAAGATGAGGATGGATTAAAGCTAGGATTAGATAGAATGAAAACTGTTTTAAGTCGAATGAAGCAGGCAGGCTATATTACAGACGAGGAATATAAAGAAGCCATTGAACATGATATTACGAAAGATTTCACAAAAAAGGCTCCCTCTTCTATTGAAAAATACCCAGCGGTCGTCTTAGAAATCGAAAAACGTGCGAAAACAATCATTATGGAAGTTTTAGCGGAAGATGATGGATATACGTTAGAAGAAATAGAAAAAAACGAAGAATTAGAAGAACAATATGATATGTTAGCTGACCGTGCACTACGAATGAATGGATATGAAATTCATTCGACGATCGATAAAGAAGTATTTGACACGATGCAAAAAGTGGCAAAAGAATATCCATATTACGGTCCAGACCGAACAGTTCCTAAAACTGGTGAAGTTGAACAAGTAGAAACCGGTGCTGAAATTATTGAGAACAAGACTGGTAGAATACTAGGATTTGTACCAGGCCGTAACTTTAAAGCCGGTGAAAAAGAAGTAAACTATGCAACTGGATATGGAACGACCGGACGTCCTGCAGGTAGTACATTTAAACCTATCGCCGTATTTGGACCAGCAATGGAGTTAGGTGCTGCTCAGCCAGGTACAGTGATTGCCGATATTCCTGGACACCAAGGATATGCACCAAACAACTATGGTGGCGCATATAATGGACTTGTCACAGCTCGTGAAGCTGTCACATACTCCTATAACGTATCAACAATTGAAGTGTACAAAAGTATTTTAGGGCAAAACCCGGCAGATAAATTTTTAAAGAAAATGAACATCCCGTTAACGAAAGAATTAGAACAAGACCCTTCTGTTGGTCTTGGATCTAACAACGTGACAGTAGAACAAAACACGAATGCCTTTACAACGTTCAGTAATGGTGGAGAGTTCGTCGAGGCGTATATGATTGAAAAAATTGTCGACTCAGATGGCAATACCATTTATGAACACGAGCCAGAGCCTGTAAAAGTTTTCTCAAAACAAACCTCATATTTAATGATTGATATTATGCGTGACGTTGTTAGTCAAGGTACAGGAGCTTATGTCCCTAGCCGCCTTAAACATGGTGGGGTCGACTGGGCAGGTAAGTCTGGTACGTCGCAAGATTATCAAGATGCATGGTTTATTGGAACAAACCCTAACATTACAATGGGTGTTTGGTTAGGATATAATACACCTAGTTCGATTTATAGTTGTGGTGATTGTGGAGGCTTAAGTTATAGCCAACGAACACAACAATTATGGGTCAACTTAATGAACGCAGTGTCAGATGTAAAACCTGAATTAATGGCACCTTCCAAAAAATATGAACAACCGGAAGGCATTGTAAATAGTAGCTTCTGTGCAACATCTGGTGATGCACCATCAGATTTATGTTCAAAAGCAGGACTCGTTCGTTCAGACATATTTAATAGTAAATATGTTCCGAGTAAAACGGATAATAGTTTAGTAGGCGGTGGCTCTACAACGATGACGAAAATCGACGGGAAAGAAGTCGTCGCTGGATCTAAAACACCTTCTGAATTTACTTCAAAAGGAAAAGGTGGCTATAAGTTCAATCCTGAATTCTTAAAAGAAAAAGGATATGATCGCCTAGGTGACTTATCTGTACTCATTCCGAGAAAAGGTGGCGAAAGTTGGAGTAAGATTACTGCAACAGCTGGCAAAGGGTCGAGCGCCTCAAGCTCTGTCAGCGATACCGGAAAAGCCCCTTCTGCTCCTGGCTCTATTTCCGGTAGCAAGAGTAGTATTTCTTGGTCAGGCGTATCTGGTCAAAATGTCGTTGGTTATAGACTTTATCATGCAAAAGATAAAGACGGATCATTTAAATCGGTCGGTTCTACAACAGGAACATCTTTATCCCTCCCATCTGGTGGTGGAGCATATCATGTCCGTGCAGTCGACTATTTCGGTCGTGAATCTGGAGCATCTGATATTTTATCTATAAAACCTTCTAAAGAAGAGAAAAAAGATGATGCAAAAGATAAGAAGAAAGACGACAAAAAGAAAGACGAAGATAAAGACAAGAACAAGGACAAAAAGGAAAACGATAAAGAGAAAGAGAAAAAGAAAGATAAAGATAAAGATAAAGAGAACGATAAGAAAAACGATAAAGACAAAAAGGAAGACAAAAAGGATTAATGAAATAAGCCTCGGTACTTATAGTGCCAAGGCTTATTTTTTATACAAAAAAACAATGACCCAAATGATTGGATCATTGTTCTGTAGCTGAATCTAATATAACAATTTCAACACGACGATTTTCCCGCCATGCATCTTCATTATTTTCTTTCGTTACTGGTCTTGTATCACCATACCCACCAATTAAAAATCGTGCTTCGTCTAACTGATGTTCCTCAATGAAATAACGAACAACACTTCCAGCACGTGCACCAGATAATTCCCAATTTGAAGGATATCGATAATTCGAAATGGGACGTGTATCTGTATGCCCTTCTACTCGCACATCATTCGGAATATTTTTTAATAATGTTCCTACTTCATCTAAGAAAGGTTTTCCAGTATCCAATATGTCCGCTTCCGCAGATTCAAATAAAATACTATCTTGTAACACTAATGATACCCCTTCTTCCGTACGGTTTGCTGAAATAACATCCCCTAAATCTTCTTCCATTAAAAATGTATCCACTTGTTCGACGAGGCGCTCCAATGCATCTGCTTTCTTACGTAATTCTTCGGAAAAACTATCTTCCGATTTCTCTTCATCTTTCTCTTCATCTTTCTCTTTATCTTTCTCCTCTTCCATCCCTACATCCATGACTCCTATTGTATTACCTTGGTTCATATTTTCAGATGGAATGTCAGAAGGTAAAAAGTCTAAAATCGCCCTACTTTGAAACGACTCTGTAATCGACTCAAATTTTGCTAAGTCAATTTGTGACATCGAAAAAAGCAAAATAAAAAATACTAAAATTAATGTAATCATATCAGAGAATGTTACCATCCATTTTGGGGTGCCAGATTGCTGACTCGTCCTCTTTCTACGCTTCATGGACTTTTTCTCCGACTACTTGTGCAGTTTCCATTTCCTCATATGTACGTAACTCATCTCCAATTAAAAATGCACTTAATTTCTCTTCTAAAATTCGTGGGTTTTGACCAGATTGTACCCCGATAATTCCTTCAATAATAATTTGTTTTAAAAATACTTCTTCTTCCGTCTTAATCGCTAACTTACTAGACATCGGTAAGAAAACTAAATTTGCTAACACAGAACCATATAATGTAGTAAGTAATGCAACAGCCATATTTGGCCCAAGACTTGCAGGGTCAGATAAATTACTTAGCATTAATACTAACCCAATTAACGTACCGATCATTCCCCATGCAGGTGCATATTCTCCTGCCTTTTCAATGAGCATACGTCCTCGATCATGTTTTTCTTCCATCGCTGTTATTTCAGCATTCATAATATCATTGATTACTTCCGCTTCAATTCCATCAATCGCTAATAAAATTCCTTTACGAATGAACGGATCTTCTATATCATCCATTTCATTTTCTAAAGCGAGTAACCCATCTTTTCTCGCCTGTTCGGATAAACGAACAAAGAGACGAATTAATTCCGGCATTTTATGATCATTTTTTCGAAAAGCTTCTCTGAACACGGACCAGAACAAGCGAATTTGTTCTTTTTTAAAGTTAATTAAAAGCGATCCGACTAATCCACCAATAACGATAAAAAAGGATGCAATATCCACAAAATTGACAAAGCCTTCCCTACCACCATTTGAAAGGATAGCAAGTGCAATCATAAAAAAGCCGATCGTAATACCAATTGGGGTTAAGATATCTCTCGTTTTCATGTGTCACATTCTCTCCCTAACATCCATTGTTTCCTATAGTATTATTATCGGCTATGTTTTTATTTTGTTGAGTCTCTTTCAATAATTCGATGAGGAAGAATAACATTATTATCTTCTACTTCCTCTTTATTCATATATTTCGTTAATAAACGCATTGCTACTGCTCCAATATCATACATCGGTTGGACGATCGTCGTTAATGTCGGACGCACCATCATCGCAATTCGTGTATTGTTGAAACCAAATACTTCAATGTCTCCAGGAACGGATAATCCTCGGTCTTGAATACCGTGAATAACTCCTACAGCCATTTCATCTGTAGTTACAAAAATAGATGCAGGTTTTCCTTGATTTAAAATTTGTTCTACTCCGTCCATCCCACCATTGTAAGAAGATTCCTCTTCTACGATAAGACTACGGTCAATTTCTACCTTCGCATCTTCTAACGCACGAACATATCCTTTATACTTTAAATCATTCGACTGCACATCAGAAGACCCACTAATAAATGCTGGTTGTGCATTCGTCGTTTCTAATAAATGAGTTGTTGCTTCATATGCAGCTTCCTCATAGTTAATATTAACAGATGGTAATTCATCATTCACATCATGTGTTGCAGCTAAAACGACTGGAACACGTGCTGTTTTGAATTGCTGAATATGTTCCTCTGATACTTCTCCACCCATATACACGATCCCATCTACTTGTTTTTCAAGCATCGTATTAATTAGATGAAGTTCTTTTTCTTTGTTTTGATCTGAGTTACTTAAAATAATGTTGTACTTGTACATCGTAGCAATATCTTCAATTCCACGTGTTAACTCAGAATAAAAAGTACTTGAAATATCTGGGATGATTGCTCCCACTGTCGTAGTCTTTTTACTCGCTAATCCCCTTGCAACCGCATTTGGTCGATAACCTAATCTTTCAATTGTATCTAATACTTTCTGTCTCGTCGTTGGTTTTACATTTGGGTTTCCATTTACTACCCTTGATACAGTTGCCATCGAAACGTTCGCTTCTCTCGCCACATCATAAATTGTTATACTCAATGTGTCGCCACCTCCAAACAAAATTGTTCCTTCTACTTGTAATAATAAACTAGCTAACAAAAAAACACAAAAAATATGTAAGGATTTTGCAAATGTTTTCATAAATTTTCACAAAAAGGATAAAATTAGCGTAAAAAAGGGAAAAACGATGGCACTTTTCGCACCATCGTTTTCTTCTTATCGATTAATTCCTTTACTGAATGTACTTACTTCTTCGAAAAATTTATCGAATGTCGGAATATCCATTTGTTGTTGTGCATCAGATAACGCAACAGCCGGGTCAGGGTGAACTTCTGCCATCACTGCGTCTGCTCCAATCGCAATAGCAGCTTTCGCTGTCGGCAGTAATAAATCACGACGACCTGTAGAATGTGTCACATCGACCATTACTGGTAAATGCGTTTCTTGTTTTAAAATTGGTACCGCAGAAATATCTAACGTATTTCTTGTAGCCGTTTCATATGTTCGAATTCCACGCTCACATAAAATAATATTACTATTCCCACGTGAAATAATGTATTCAGCCGCATTAATAAATTCAGCAATCGTCGCAGATAATCCACGTTTTAAAATTACAGGTTTGTTCATCTCCCCTGCTTTCTTTAAAAGTTCGAAGTTCTGCATGTTTCGTGCACCAATTTGGATAACGTCAATATAGCTCTCAGCTTCCTCTAGATCTCCTGGTGTGACGATTTCACTAACGACTGCTAGATCGTATTCATCTGCAACACGTTTTAAAATTTTTAATCCTTCTAACCCTAATCCTTGGAAATCATAAGGAGATGTACGAGGTTTGTATGCCCCACCACGTAGTAATTTTAATCCTTTTTCTTTCACAGATTTTGCTACGGCTGCTACTTGTTCATAGCTTTCTACCGCACACGGACCGAATACGAAACGAGTATGTCCGTCTCCATATTGCTCTCCGTTAATATCAATAATCGTATCTTCCGCTTTACGTTTACGTGATACGAGTAATGCTTTTTGTTGATCGTCTTCTTGAATTTCTAGCCCTGCTTTGAAAATTTCTTTGAAAATATGTTCAACAGTCGCATTTTTAAAAGGACCATCATTATGTTGAATGATATGATTTAACATGTCCCTCTCACGCACGGGGTCAAAACGTCGTGTACTCTGTTTCCCTTTAATTTCCCCGATTTGTCGTACAATTTCTGCACGTTTATTAATTAAATCTAGTAAATCTAGATTCAATTCATCTAGCTGTGCTCGTAATGTTTCCATCTTTCCGTTACTCATTTAAAAATGCCACTCCTTTGAATTTATTAACAATTACGACAATTATAACGGAATTTGTGTAGTTTGTCACATATTTGCATACAAAAAATCTATACTAAGAATAATAGACTGTATAGAATGTGAATCCATGGTAAAAAAACTGATTTTGGCTATATATATTGGAACAAAATCTGTAACTCGTATTCTATTAAAAGAACGAAACCATAAACAATAGGAAATGTTTGATTATATAATATTGGTGTTGGAACAAGTGACATTGCCGTTGCGACAAATGATACCATCGTCGCTTATGTACGGAGATAGGCTTCTTTAGGTTGGATTCTTGCAACTTCGGGCTGCATTCTTGCAACTTTGGGCTGTATTCTTGCAACTTTGGGCTGTATTCTTGCAACTTCGCACCGCATTCTTGCAACTTCGCACCATATTCTTGCAACTTCGTACCATATTCTTGCAACTTCGCATCGTATTCTTGCAACTTCGCACCGTATTCTTGCAACTTCGCACCGCATTCTTGCAACT
>DXHX01000066.1 GCA_019113205.1 Candidatus Pseudogracilibacillus intestinigallinarum
AATAAACGAAATTCGGATGCGATGAACGCGAAAACAGATGCAATAAACGAAATTCGGATGCGATGATCGCAGAAACAGATGCAATAAATGAAAATCAGATGCAATGAACGCAAAAACAGATGCAATAAATGAAAATCGGATGCGATGAACGCAGAAACAGATGCAATAAATGAAAATCGGATGCGATGAACGCGGGAGTGGATGCAATAAATGAAATTCAGATGCGATGATCGCAAAAACAGATGCAACAAACGATTTTCGGATGCGATGAACGCGGAAACAGATGCAATAAACGAAATTCGGATGCGATGAACGCGAAAACAGATGCAATAAACGAAATTCGGATGCGATGATCGCAGAAACAGATGCAATAAACACAAACACAAACGCAAACGCAAAAAAAGACGATGCATCAGCATCGCCTTTATCATTTTATGCTAGGGAGATTAAATCGTCGTTGTTTTCCAATGATTCCTCATTTTCTTCTTCATTTTCCATAAGGGAGTCTTCTTCTTCCTCTTCCTCTATTTCTGATTCCATCTCATCATTTCCCTCGACTTCTTTTTCCTCATCAAGCGACTCTAACGATAGTTCCACTAAATTTTGAAATGGTTCATCAAAAAACGATTCTGGATTCACTTCGATGCCATCTTTATGAATTTCAAAGTGGACATGAATACCACTATCCGCGTGAAATACATTCTTCCCAGCTTCACCTAATTTTTCCCCTTGTTTCACTTCAGCATTTTCTTCGACAGATGTTTCAGCTAAACTTGCATAATAAGTCTCAATCCCATTATCATGCTCCAAAATGACGATGTTTCCTAATAATGGATCTTCCTTAATTTCCTTTACCTTCCCTGAAATAGCTGCAACAACATCAAACGCTGTATCATCTTCTGCTTTCAGATGAACACCTTTACTTTCGTAATAGCGATTATTATAAAATGTAACCGACTGTTCAAGTTCATCTTCTGCACCATTCGCGTCGAAGAATTTTGTCACTGTTTTCCCTTTGACTCGTGGATCCATTGGCAGCTGAATCATTTCTTCCTCTTGCAATACTTCCTTTGCTTCTTCATTATCAAACCGCTCATTGTCATTACTGAAGATTTCATCCTTTGCAAAATCTTCATCCACGGTTGAACTTTCCTCTTTTTGAGAAAAGAATACAACAGTTAATATGATTGCAGCCAAACCAATGTATAGCGCGGGGAAAAATCCTTTCTTTTTCTTGTAACGATTCCAGCGAAATTTGAATCCATTTAAAAATTTTCCTTTCATTGTTCATCACCTCAGTCCCATTGTGAACAACAAAAGAAATATATATACCTACATTTTCCAAAAAAATGCTCGTCCTACTCTATTTACTTATAAAATGTGATGCAATAACGAAAAAAATTAATTAGATACTAAAGATGGAGCGGTATCTTGTAGCGCTTCAATATGAACATCTTTATAATAGTATGCCAAAATATCTTGATAATTTTTCCCTTCCTCCGCCATAAAATTGGCTCCATATTGGCTCATTCCAACACCGTGTCCGAATCCTTTTGTCGTAAAGATAAAATGATCACCTTTTTGTTTTACAGAAAAGTCATTTGAACGTAATTGCAATTTTTCTCGTATTTCTTTCCCTGAAAAAGCAACTTCCCCAATTTTTAATGTTTCTACCCGATTACTCTCTGTCCTTTTCACATAAATTGGAACTTCCCCGCCATTATGATTTAATTGCAATGCATTATTCATCTCTTCTAATGTAAATACTTTTTGTTCCGTGAAGTTTGGCAAGCTTTCCTCCCATTTACTTTCAACCACTTGTAAATATGGTAAATCATTCCCCCAATAATTTTTAGCAGCTTCAGTGTACCCATTGCTCATCGAAAAAAATGTTGGAGTGATCGGTTCATTGTTATATGTAATTACTTCGCCCGCTGTCGCCATCGCAGCTTGCTCGATTTTTTTCATTTTTTCTTCATAACTCCCACCAAAATGTTCTTTCAATTCCTCTCTATTTTTATACACTTGATGCGCGGTCGTATCTGTCATCACTATGTCTTCTCCTTGTTGGATCATTTGTTGTACTACATACGTCCGTGCTGCGACAGCCTGTGCCTTTAATGCTTCTAAATTAAAATCGGCTGGCATTTCTGCGGCAACGACAGATATAACATATTCTTCAATCGGGACTGTTTCTATTTCTCCTGTAGCCTCTCGTTCTACTTGGACGAAAAATGAGGGTTCGCCTTCTTCTGTGTTTTCTGTTTCCTCTGTTATATTACTTTCTTTGTGCACTCCATTTTCTTTTGAAAAATTGACTACGATAGTCGGAATAAAAACGATAATAAATAAACTAAAAGCGATATAAACGATATATTTTTTCCATTTTGTTTGCTTCATAGATTCCCTCCTCTATGTATATATGTATGTACGTGAACATATTTAAGAACAAAATTTACAACGAGGAGTGTATTTTTTCCATAAAAAAACAGATAAACACTCAAAATATGAGTATTTATCTGTTTAACAAATTTATGGTAATTCGATTGCTTTATCTTCCGCGGTAAAATCAACTTCCGCAACTTGATCAGTTGACTCTTTTTCTGTAACACGTTTAACATCTGCACCAAGCTTTTGTAATTTTCCAGCGAAATCAACATAACCACGGTCTAAATGATGTAATTGTGTCACTTCTGTAATTCCTTCTGCACATAATCCAGCCAAAATTAATGCTGCTGCAGCACGTAAGTCTGTTGATTGAACTTGTGCCCCTTGAAGTGTATGTAACCCTTCAACAATGACACTACGCCCTTCAATCTTCATTTTAGCATTCATACGTCTAAATTCTTCAACATGCATAAAACGATTTTCGAAAACTGTTTCCGTTAAAACACTCGTACCTTCTGCTCCAAGCATAGCAACCATCATTTGAGATTGCATATCTGTTGGGAATCCAGGATGTGGCAATGTTTTAATATCTGTTGCCTTTAATTCTTTCGGTCCGATAACACGTAAACCTTCATCTTCTTCCGTAATTTCTACACCCATTTCACGTAGTTTAGCAATAACCGGACGTAAATGTTCTGATAAAACATTTTCGATTAATACATTTCCTTCTGTTACAGCTGCTGCTACCATAAATGTACCAGCTTCCACACGGTCAGGGATAATAGTATGTTCAGCACCACGTAATTTTTCCACACCAGTAATACGGATCGTTTCTGTACCCGCTCCGATAATTTTTGCACCCATTTTATTTAAATAATTTGCTAAGTCAATAATTTCAGGTTCTTTTGCCGCATTTTCAATAACTGTTTTTCCATCTGCTAATGCTGCTGCCATCACGATATTCTCTGTCGCACCAACACTCGGCATATCTAAATAGATTGTTGCTCCATGTAAACGTCCGTCTACACTAACTTCTACAAACCCGTTACCTACATTAACGTTTGCACCCATGGCTTCAAAGCCCTTTAAATGTAAATCAATTGGTCGCGAACCGATTGCACATCCTCCAGGTAATGCTACTTTTGCATGACCGAAACGTGCCAATAAAGGCCCTAACACTAAAACTGATGCACGCATTTTACGTACATATTCAAATGGCGCTTCTGTTTCAAGCTCTTTTGAAGCATCAATTGTTACTGTATTATTTTTAAATGTCACATCTGCATTAATATTTCGTAATACCTCATTAATTGTATACACATCATCTAATGTTGGTACATCATGTAAAATACATGTTCCTTCGCTCGCTAAAATTGTCGAAGTAATAACTGGTAAAACAGCGTTTTTTGCCCCTTCAACCCTAACATTACCTTGTAACTTATTTCCACCTTTTACAACGATTTTGTCCATCTGTCATTCTCCTTCAATATCTGTTCATACGTATTTTATGCCATTACGTACATAGTTGTTCATCACGAACGTTATATTTATTTTCAATCCATCTCAACCATTTGCTTTTTCAGTTACTATTTTTGTATATGTATTTATTTATATATTTAAAGCAATTATATAGTAAAATTTATGCTTTAAAACTTTTTCCATCATAACTTCATACATATCTATCTATTAGTTTTCAAGAAAATCCATTATTCATTATAGCACTATTACATAACATTGTACACTAGAAGTTTGTGAATTTACTAGACGTAACAAAGTTGTTAATATTATGCAATCAACCTAAACAAATTATGAAATTAAAACAAATATAGGAGATTTTGTGACCATTGTAAAATGTCTAACACAAAATTACTGACAGTGGCTCCAATTGCGATCGCAATAAAAATGAGTAGAATCCTTGCTTCGACAACATAATTTTTTCGAACGAGTGGTTCAAAATTAATTCCTTGCATTGCACGCCAAGTGATGGCAATAAAAACAATATGTGAAATCATACTTATAATCGAAAAGTACCCTATTTGCATCATACTTATCACCCACGTCTTTCAGAAGAATTATGAATTATTTCCCGGGAAATTGTAAAAAAGTAGAATATTTTGTCTTATGAAGATTATAACTTATGAGAAGAAAATAAAAAACCTCAATACAATGTATGAGGTTTTATGTTTAGCGTTGTGCTACACTTAGTCGATTCATCGCTCTGCTTAATGCAAGTTTCGCACGTTCAACATCAACTTCTGGATTATTCGACTCAAGTAATTGTGCAGCTCTCTCTTTTGCTCGTTCTGCGCGTTCTACATCAATATCATTAGCAACTTCTGCAGATTGAGCTAAAATTGTTACTTTATCGGGACGTACTTCTAAAAATCCACCATTTACTGCTACTAAATCTTCACCATTATCTTCACGCTTCAATCTTACAGCATTAATCGTTAACGGTGCAACTAAAGGAATGTGACCAGGTAAAATACCTAACTCCCCACCTTCAGCTTTACAACTTAGCATTTGGTAATCATTTTCTAGTACTTGTCCATCAGGAGTTACAACACTTACTGTTAATGTGTTCATATCGAAACACCTCCTAAAATCAAATAGCTCCATACAGAGCCATATTGATACGTATAGATTGATAGCGCAGCTTGCTTTTTATATCGCAAACTGCGACCTATCATCTTATCTTTATATTATTACTGAGCCATTGTTTTAGCTTTTTCAACAACTTCCTCAATACGTCCAACTAAACGGAACGCATCTTCTGGAAGATCGTCATATTTACCTTCAAGGATTTCCTTGAATCCTGAAACTGTTTCATTCACCGGTACATATGATCCAGGTTGACCAGTAAACTGTTCAGCTACGTGGAAGTTTTGTGATAGGAAGAACTGAATACGGCGTGCACGTGCAACCGTTAATTTATCTTCATCACTTAACTCATCCATACCTAGAATTGCAATAATATCTTGTAATTCACGGTAGCGTTGTAATGTACGTTGAACTTCTGTCGCTACTGCATAGTGTTCTTCCCCAACAATTTCAGGGTCAAGTGCACGTGAAGTAGATGCAAGTGGATCTACCGCTGGGTAAATACCTTGCTCTGAAAGTCCACGGTCTAAGTTTGTTGTCGCATCTAAGTGTGCGAATGTTGTTGCTGGAGCCGGGTCCGTATAGTCATCCGCAGGTACATAAATCGCTTGGATTGATGTAACAGATCCTTTGTTAGTTGACGTAATACGTTCTTGTAACTGACCCATTTCCGTTGCAAGTGTTGGTTGGTAACAAACCGCTGAAGGCATACGACCAAGTAAAGCCGAAACCTCAGAACCTGCTTGTGTAAAGCGGAAAATGTTATCGATGAATAATAGAACGTCTTGTCCTTGTTCATCACGGAAGTGTTCTGCCATTGTAAGACCAGTTAGAGCTACACGCATACGTGCTCCAGGTGGTTCGTTCATTTGACCGAATACCATTGCAGTCTTTTCAATTACACCAGAATCCTTCATTTCAAAGTAAAGGTCATTTCCTTCACGTGTACGCTCTCCAACACCAGCGAATACCGAAATACCACCGTGCTCTTGAGCGATGTTGTTAATAAGTTCCTGGATTAAAACTGTTTTACCTACTCCCGCACCACCAAATAAACCGATTTTACCACCTTTGATGTACGGTGCTAATAAGTCTACAACTTTAATTCCTGTTTCTAAAATTTCTGTATCAGTTGTTAAATCATCATAATTAGGTGCTTCACGGTGGATTGGATCTCTTTGTGCGTCCTCTCCAATTTCTTCACCTAAATCGATCGTTTCTCCAAGAACGTTGAAAATACGTCCTAATGTATTATCACCAACTGGAACTGAAATAGGGTTACCTGTACTTTCTACTTCCATTCCACGTTGAACTCCGTCTGTACCAGCCATTGCAATTGTACGTACAGAGTTATCACCTAAATGTAAAGCAACTTCTAAAGCTAATGTTTTGTTTTCACCTTCATTAGAAGTCATGTTTACGTATAATGCCTCATAAATTTCAGGAAGTTGTCCGTCTTCAAACTTAACGTCTACAACTGGTCCCATAACTTGAGTTACATAACCTTTGCTCAATCGATTTCCCTCCTAACATCATTTCCATCTCATTTTGTATCATGAATGCCGATCATAAATGTTTATTCTAGTGCAGCTGCTCCACCAACGATTTCACTGATTTCTTGAGTAATAGCAGCTTGGCGCGCACGGTTATATGATAATGTTAGATCACCGATTAAATCGTCCGCATTATCTGTTGCAGCACTCATTGCCGTCATTCTCGCTGCGTGCTCACTAGCTTTTGCATCTAATAATGCACCGTACACTAAGCTCTCTGCATATTGTGGTAAAAGAACCTCTAGAATAGATTCTTCATTTGGCTCATATTCATACGTACTAGAAGATTCAGCCGCATCAATATTCGTAACAGGAATCAGTGTATCCATTTGTACTTCTTGTGAAATTGCACTTACAAAATGATTGTAAATGATTTTTAATTCGTCAATCTTTTCATCTGCGAACAATTGAACTGCACGAGAAGCAATTCCTTTAATTTCTGCATATTGTGGTTGGTCTGCTAATCCAATAACAGTGTCAGCAAGTTCGTAATCATTTTTACGACAGTAGTCTACTCCCATACGTCCAATACCGATGATTGTAAATTCATCTTGTGACTTATGACGTTCTGCGATTGTCGTATACAATTTACGAATAACGTTACTGTTATACGCACCAGCTAATCCACTATCAGCAGTAACAAGAATATAACCCGTACGTTTTACTTCACGACGCTCTAACATTGGGTGAGAGACGTCAGAATTGTTACTAGCAATGTTTGCAATTACTTCTTGAATTTTCTCGCTATAAGAAGCATAACGTTTAGCGTTTTCCTCTGCACGAGCTAATTTAGAAGCAGAAACCATCTGCATTGCTCTTGTAATTTGTTGAGTTTTCTTCGTAGAATTAATTCTATCTTGGATATCTTTAAGTGATGCCAAGCTTTTCACCACCCTTCTAAAACAGAAGTGTTATTTGTATAGTTTATATTTCCATTTATTGCTGACGTTATCCAATGTACGATAACGTCAGATACTCATTACTTTTGTGTCGGTAAGAAAGTTTTCTTGAATGATTCGATTGCATTGTTCATCGCATCTGCATCTGCAAGTTGTCCTGATTCACGAATTGAATCTAGAACATCTTTAGCATTTGAATCCATCCAAACGTGGAATTCATCTTCAAAGCGTACGATATCTTCAACTGCAACATCATCTAAAAATCCTTTAGTTAATGCATATAAAATCATTACTTGTTTTTCAACAACTAATGGTTTGTGTAAACCTTGTTTTAGAACTTCAACTGTACGTTTTCCTCGTTCTAATTTAGCAGCCGTTGCCGCATCAAGGTCCGAACCAAATTGAGCAAATGCTTCTAATTCACGGAATGCTGCAAGGTCTAGACGTAATGTACCTGCAACTTTCTTCATCGCTTTAATTTGAGCATCTCCACCTACACGTGAAACAGAAAGTCCTGCGTTAATCGCTGGACGTACTCCTGAGTGGAATAAATCAGATTGTAAGAAAATCTGTCCATCCGTGATAGAGATAACGTTTGTTGGAATATATGCAGAAATATCTCCTGCTTGTGTTTCAACGAATGGTAATGCAGTTAATGAACCGCCACCTAATTCGTCATTTAATTTTGCTGCACGTTCTAATAAACGTGAGTGTAAATAGAATACATCCCCTGGGAATGCTTCACGACCTGGTGGACGACGTAATAATAGTGATAACTCACGGTAAGCTACTGCTTGTTTTGATAAGTCATCATATACTACTAATACGTGTTTACCGTTGTACATGAATTCTTCACCCATTGCTACCCCAGCATACGGTGCTAAGTATAATAATGGTGCCGGATCAGATGCTCCAGCTGAAACAACGATTGTATAATCTAATGCCCCGTAACGACGGAATGTTTCTACTGTTCCACGAACTGTAGAATCTTTTTGTCCGATTGCTACGTAAATACAAATCATATCTTGATCTGCTTGATTTAAAATTGTATCAACCGCTACAGTTGTTTTACCTGTTTGACGGTCACCAATGATAAGCTCACGCTGTCCTCGTCCAATTGGTACAAGTGCGTCGATCGCTTTAATACCTGTTTGTAATGGCTCATGAACTGATTTACGTGCCATTACTCCTGGTGCTTCAGATTCGATTGGGCGTGTTTTACCAGTTTCGATCGGACCATTTCCATCGATAGGTTGTCCTAATGGGTTCACAACGCGTCCAATTAATTCCTCTCCAACAGGTACTTGCATAATTCTTCCAGTACGACGAACCTCGTCGCCTTCTTTAATTTCTGTGTATGGCCCTAAAATAACGATACCTACGTTACTTTCCTCTAAGTTCTGTGCCATACCAACTACACCGTTCGAAAACTCAACTAACTCTCCAGCCATAACATTGTCAAGTCCGTGAGCACGTGCGATACCGTCCCCTACTTCAATAACAGTACCAACGTCAGAAATTTCAATTTCAGAGTCAAAGTTTTCAATTTGCTGCTTAATCAGCGTACTGATTTCTTCAGCTGTAATACTCATACCTTGTCACCCCTATCTCTATTTACTAGCGGAAACGATATTTTGTTTCAGACGATTTAGTTTATTACTAATCGACCCGTCATAAATTGTGTTTCCTACTCGTATTTTCATTCCACCGATTAAAGATGGATCAACTACATTATTAATTGAAACAGATTTTTTATTTAACTTTGTTGTAAATGATGATTCTAAATGTTCTTTTTCTGCGTCTGTTAATGCTCTTACAGAATAAACAGTTGCATCCGCGATACCGTTTTCTTCATTATAGAAATGAGCAAAATGGTCAATTACCGCTGGAACTAAAGAAATACGATGGCGTTCAACTAATAGTTTGATTAAGTTTACGACATCTTTATCGAATTTCCCAAAAGCTTCCTCGACGATATTCATCTTGTCTGCTTGTTTAATTCTTGGATGATTTAAGAAATCAACCACTTCTTTATTATTTTGAATGACATCTTTTACAGTTGATAATGCATTTTGAATGTTTTCGACATTATTTTTTTCGCTTGCAAGTTGAAAAAGAGCATCTGCATAACGTTTTGCAACTACTGCCTCACTCATCGCTCTTCTCCTACTTCTTTAATGTATTCACTGATCAATTCATCTTGATCTTGTGCGCTAATTTCCTTTTCAATTACCTTGCTAGCAATTAAAACGGATAATGAAGCTACTTTGTCCTGAAGTGC
>DXHX01000067.1 GCA_019113205.1 Candidatus Pseudogracilibacillus intestinigallinarum
AATGATTCTCTTTTTAAAATTATGAAAATATCGATATCCATATGCAACGCGATTCCATACCTTTATTTTGTTATTAATCCCTTCGATACGACCGTTATTGTAGGAATACACCAGACTATACTTGATATACGGTAAATGCTTTTTCAATGTCTTAATACTTGTCTTCATATATCGAAAGTATAACGATTGGTCAACGGTGTTTAACGTATACGACAACGCTGTAAAATCCTTCTCCTTTACACATTCCAATAATGATTGATATAACTGATAATGCATTTTTAAATCCTCATCATAATCCAATAATTCATTGATCACACTTGCCTCCAAGCGTTGGCCAAATAATGGGTAATATTTATAATCCGTGTAAGATATGTTGCGCTTATACTTTAATAATAATCGCCAATACCTCTTTAATCTACGATATTTCTTCATGTCTTCGCCATGAGAAGTTCTCAATCGATTCATAATACGTACGCGTGTCTGGTTCATCGAACGACTAATTAATTGAACGATATGGAAACGGTCGATTATGATCTTCGCTTGTGGAAATATTTCCTTTATCACATTCACATATCCCGCATTCATATCAATCGTTACTGTTTCTACCTTCTTCAAATCTTTTAAATGATAATTCCGAATGAAATGTTCTTTGATGGTTCGAGCATCTCGACGTTCTAAAATGTCAATGATATCACCAGTTTCTGCATCCACGTATTCAAATGCCATTTGTCCTTTTTTATATTTAAATTCATCAAATGATAGGTGCTTAGGCAAGGATTGGTATTGTTTATGGTGCTTTTTCGCTTCGGTTGTAATGACGCGTTGCACCGTCGAGGTGGACACCAAACAATCCTTAGCGATATCTGTTAAAGACTGCGCATCTGTCGCCTTTATAAGGATTTTTGCTTTTGTATGATCCGAAATAAAACAATCTTTCTGAACGATCGACGTAGAAGCACTAAAAGTGCCATTACATGCTTTACAGTAGAAACGTTGTTTCTTCAAGTTTAGGTATGTTGGATAAGTTCCTGAAATAGGCAATGTTATCCGTGATGTTTTCGTCCCATTTTTGTAGATCGTGTAATCCTCGTTTTTAACTCCACAACAATCGTAATATGCTGGTGTATATGTCAATTTAGCTGTAAAGAACTTAGCCATTCTTCCCTGATGTGACCTTAATTCTACAGCATTTTTTTCGGTTTCGATGTTCTTATTATGTATATCAAGCAGTAATTTTATATTATTAGAATGAGACAAGTGATTTCCCTTCTGGATTTGGTTTTCGACGACTTTCATTCTAAAGGGAAATTCACTTGTTTTCTATTTTTATGCATAAAAAAGGTGCCAGTGATTTTTTTCCACCAACACCAAATATTGTAGAGCCCTTAGAAACACCCTTAACATTAGATTTTCCGTCTAACATTAAGGGTGTCGGTTATTTCATTAAGTTTTAGACGAAACTACTTTGGATATCAATTTTTTATTGTTTTCCAAATTGTTGGATTGGGTGGTCAGCAACAGATACGTGAATGATTTTCTTTTCTGTATAGAAATCAAACGCGTAATGGCCACCTTCACGTCCAATACCTGAACTTTTCGAACCACCGAATGGAGTACGTAAGTCACGAACGTTTTGTGCGTTTACCCATAACATTCCTGCATCGATTTGATGTGCAACACGGTGACCTCGTTTAATATCATTCGTCCATACATAACCAGCTAATCCGTAATCAACATCATTTGCTAAACGAACCGCTTCCTCCTCGTCTTTAAAAGACATTACTGTTAAAACTGGTCCAAAAATTTCCTCCTGAGCAACACGCATATCATTTGTCGCATTCACGATCATTGTCGGAGCGACAAAGTTTCCACGCTTATACTCTTCTGGAATTTCGCGTGTAATAACCGTTGCACCTTCATCTTTTGCGATTTGTAAATAGCTAACTACCTTGTCATAATGTTCCGTATGAATTAGAGGTCCAACCTCTGTCGTATCATCCATTGGATCGCCAATTTTCACGTTTTGTACACGTGCTTCTAACGCCTCTATAAATTTATCTTTAATGTTTTCTTGGATGAATAAACGTGAGTTTGCTGTACATCTTTCACCGTTGAACGAGAAAATTCCCCAAACAACTGCATCTAATGCACGATCAAAGTCTGCATCATCAAAAACTAAAATTGGAGATTTTCCACCTAACTCCATAGAAGTCGCTTTCAATGTGTCCGCACTGTTTTTAATAATCGTCGAACCAGTTGTCGTTTCACCCGTAAATGATATTAATTGTACATCAGGGTGTTTTACGAGTGCATCTCCTGCCGTTTCACCGAATCCGTGTACAACGTTAAATACACCTTTTGGTAAACCTGCTTTATCAATTACTTGCGCTAATAAATTAGCAGATAATGGAGAGAATTCAGCAGGTTTTAACACAACCGTATTCCCTGTCGCTAATGCCGGAGCAACTTTCCATGTTTCTAACATGAATGGCGCATTCCATGGTGTAATTAATCCCGCCACTCCTACTGGTACATTCATCGTATAGTTAATGAAGTTTTC
>DXHX01000068.1 GCA_019113205.1 Candidatus Pseudogracilibacillus intestinigallinarum
CATTTAGACCATGTCTTTTCCCGTTATTTTACTTCACATTATAAAATGCATCCCATCCTGCATACTCACCAATACCTGATAGTTCATCTTCAATACGTAATAATTGATTGTATTTTGCTACACGATCTGTACGAGATGGTGCACCTGTTTTTATTTGACCAGCATTTGTAGCAACCGCAATATCTGCAATTGTTGCATCTTCTGTTTCACCTGAACGGTGTGAAATAACTGCTGTATATCCTGCACGTTTTGCCATTTCGATCGCTTCGAATGTTTCTGTTAATGTACCGATTTGGTTCACTTTAATTAAGATAGAGTTTCCAACGCCTTGCTCGATCCCTTTCGCTAATTTTTCCGTGTTTGTAACGAATAAATCGTCTCCTACTAATTGAACACGGTCACCGATACGGTCTGTTAATAATTTATGACCTTCCCAGTCGTTTTCATCTAAACCATCTTCAATAGAAATAATTGGGTATTTTTCTACTAACTCTTCATACCAATCAACCATTTCCTCTGATGTACGTACAACACCTTCTCCTTCAAAATGGTATTTACCATCTTTGTAAAATTCTGAAGATGCAACATCCATCGCTAGCTGAACTTCTTCCCCAACTTTATATCCTGCACGCTCAATCGCCTGTGCAATTGTTTCTAATGCTTCCTCATTCGAAGATAAGTTTGGTGCAAATCCACCTTCGTCCCCTACAGCGGTGTTTAATCCTTTATCTTGTAAAACTGCTTTTAATGCGTGGAAAATTTCTGCTCCAACACGTAATGCCTCTTTAAATGTAGGTGCTGAAACAGGCATTACCATAAATTCTTGAATGTCTACGTTATTGTCTGCGTGTTCGCCACCGTTTAAAATGTTCATCATTGGAACTGGTAAAACATTTGCGTTGAATCCACCTAAATAATTGTATAAAGGAATTTGTAAATAGGAAGCTGCTGCATGTGCCGCTGCCATTGATACACCCAAAATTGCATTCGCACCTAGATTGCTCTTATTCGGCGTATCATCTAATTCAATCATAATTGCATCAATAATATTTTGGCGAGTTACGTCAATCCCGATTAATTCCGGACCAATTTTTTCATTTACATTTTCAACTGCTTTTAAAACACCTTTACCTAAGTAGCGGTCTTTATCACCATCACGTAATTCAACTGCTTCATATTCCCCAGTTGATGCACCGCTCGGCACTAATGCTGCTCCAAATGCACCTGATTCGGTTAACACTTCTACTTCGACTGTTGGATTTCCTCTTGAGTCTAACACTTCTCTTGCGTAAACATCTGTAATAAATGGCATAACTTTTCTCTCCTTCAAAAGTATCTTATTATGTGATCAAGTCCAAATTTCTGTGTACTTTTTCTTCTGTCATATGGATACATACCGTCACATACACGAAGCTTTTTAAAATTTCTATACACGGCTTAATGGACATAAGCATTATTTTTCCAGCAATGATTTACCTGTCATTTCTACTGGTTGTTCCACTTGTAAAAGATCTAACATCGTCGGTGCAAGATCTGCTAAAATACCACCGTCACGTAATGTAATTCCATCCTTTGTCACGATTACAGGTACAGGATTTGTTGTATGTGCCGTCATTGGCTCTCCTGCATCCGTCGTTACCTCATCTGCATTACCGTGATCCGCTGTAATAATTGCTGCGCCACCGAGTTCCGTAATTTTATCCACGATTTTTCCTAAACATTCATCGACCACTTCAATCGATTTAATCGTCGGTTCTAACATGCCAGAATGTCCAACCATATCAGGGTTTGCAAAGTTTAAAATAATCGCTTCAATTTCCCCTGCGTCGATTTCTTGTAATAGTGCATCTGTCACTTCATATGCACTCATTTCCGGCTGTAAATCATATGTTGCAACTTTTGGCGAATCAATTAATATGCGTTTTTCACCTGTAAAAGTTTCTTCACGTCCACCGCTCATGAAATATGTAACATGTGGATATTTTTCTGTTTCGGCAATTCGCAATTGACGAAGATTATTTTTCGCTAATACTTCCCCGATAGTGTTCGTTAAGTTCACCGTTTCAAATGCTACTGTTCCTTGAATAGTATCGCTGAATTCCGTCATTTGTACAAAGGCAATATTTTCTAATGTCCCACCGATGTCAAATGCAGTAAAATCATCGTTTGCAAATGCTTGTGATAATTGAATCGCACGGTCTGGCCTAAAATTGAAGAAAATAATCGCATCGTCATTTTGTACTGTACCGACCGGTTTACCCTCCTCTGTCATAACGACTGATGGAATAACGAACTCATCGTGAATATCTTGTTCATAGGAAGCTTCCACAATTGCTTTTGCATCATTATAAGTCGGTCCTTTTCCATAACGAATGGCATCATATGCTAATTTCACACGTTCCCAACGTTTATCACGGTCCATTGCGTAATAACGACCGGAAATCGTTGCAAATTGACCAACACCAATTTCTTTCATTTTTTCTTCGGTCTGTTCAATATATGGTAGAGCCGTCGTTGGACCAACATCACGACCATCTAAAAATCCGTGTACATACACTTTTTCTACACCTTTTTCTTTCGCTAATTGTAAAAGTGCAAATAAGTGATTCATATGACTATGTACGCCACCATCAGATAAAAGTCCGAATAAATGTAATGCACTATTGTTCGCTTTCACTTGTTCGATCGCTTGTAGAAATGCTTCTTTTTGAAAAAAATCACCTTCCACAATTGCTTTATTAATTCGCGTTAAACTTTGATATACGATACGGCCAGCCCCAATGTTTAAATGCCCAACTTCAGAGTTTCCCATTTGGCCATCAGGTAAGCCTACTGATTCACCACTTACGTGTAATTCATTATGTGCATAAGTATTCCAGTAGCGATCAAAATTAGGTTTATTCGCTTGTGCTACTGCATTCCCATGTTTATTTCCTCGTAAACCAAATCCATCTAATATAATTAATGCTGCAAGTTTCTCTCTCATTCCTTATTCCCTGCCTCCACTAGTTGTATGAATGAATCTGCTTCTAAACTCGCTCCACCAACTAATGCACCGTCTATATCAGATTGTTGTAATAATTCTACGATGTTCGCAGGTTTTACACTTCCACCATATTGAATGACTGTTTTTTCTGCTGTTGCTTCAGAGAAGTTTTTCTGAATAACATTGCGTACATGACGACATACTTCATTCGCATCTTCACTCGAAGCTGTTTTTCCTGTTCCAATCGCCCAAATGGGCTCATAAGCGATAATTGTTTCTGTTACTTGTTCTTCTGTTAAACCTTCTAATGCTTTCGTTACTTGTGCTTCAATATGTTGTAACGTTTCATTCGCTTCACGTTGTTCTAATGTTTCACCGACACATACGATGGGAGTTAAATCGTGAGCAAATGCCGCATGAGTTTTTTTATTTACAGATTCGTCTGTTTCATTATAATATTCACGACGTTCTGAGTGTCCAATTACAACATGTGTCACACCGATATCTTTTAACATAACTGGACTTACTTCACCTGTAAATGCACCGTTTTCTGCTTCATGCATCGTTTGTGCAGCTACCTTTACATTTGTCCCTTCTAATTGAGACACTAAAAGTGATAAGTATGGAAATGGTGCACAAACAATCGCTTCTGTTTGTTCATTCGTGTGGACAGTTTTCACTGCTTCCACAAATGCTTCCACTTCTTTTGTCGTTTTGTTCATTTTCCAGTTTCCTGCAATTACTACGTTTCGCATTTTGAACACTCCTAATTATTATTTATCGTCTAATGCTACAACACCTGGGAGTGCTTTTCCTTCCATAAATTCTAAAGAAGCCCCTCCACCAGTTGATACGTGATTCATTTTGTCAGCTACACCAAACTTTTCAACCGCAGCAGCAGAATCTCCGCCACCGATAACGGAATACCCATCTGTTTCCGCTAATGCTTCTGCGACTGCTTTCGTTCCATTTGCAAAAGGTTCCATTTCAAATACACCCATTGGTCCATTCCAAACGATTAATTCAGAGTTAGCAATTACTTCACGGTATGTGTTAGCTGTCTCAGGTCCGATATCTAAACACATCCAACCTTGTTCGATTTCATCTGCTTGTACATTTTTTACATTTGCATCTTTACTAAATGCATCCGCAATGACAGCATCTGTTTGCATATAAAAATGAACGCCTTTTTCTTCTGCTTTTTTCATGAAACTTTTCGCTAAATCTATTTTATCTTCTTCTAATAATGAGTTGCCGATTTCATAGCCTTTCGCTTTTAAAAACGTACAAGCTAATCCCCCGCCAATAATTAAGTTGTCCACTTTATCTAATAAATTGTCAATGACATTAATTTTGTCTTTTACTTTTGATCCACCAATAATTGCTGTAAATGGACGTTTCGGACTTGCTAATGCATTTCCTAATACTTCGATTTCTTTTTCCATTAAAAATCCTGCAACTGCTGGTAATTTTTCTGCAACTCCTGCAGTAGATGCATGTGCACGATGTGCTGTACCAAATGCATCATTCACATATATGTCCGCCATGTTCGCAAATGCTTCGATTAATTCAGGATCATTTGTTTCTTCCCCTTTTTCGAAACGAACATTTTCTAATAATAAAATATCGCCTTCTTGTAATGCACGAATTTTTTCGTCTACTTCTGGTCCGTAAACAGTATTTGCTTTTACAACATCTTTATGTAAAAGTTCCGAAAGTTTTTTCGCAACTGGATCTAGTCGAAGCCCTTCCACTACTTCTCCTTTTGGACGTCCGAAATGAGATGCTAAAATAACCTTTGCACCTTGCTCCACTAAATAATTTACTGTCGGTAAAACAGCACGAACACGCGTGTCATCTGTGACAGCCCCATCTTCCATCGGGACGTTTAAGTCGACACGACAAAAAACTTTTTTTCCTTTAAGTTGAATATCTTTTAATGATTTTTTATTCATTGAGAAAAAATGCTCCTTTGCTCATTTGCGTATATGTTTTTTTATTCCATTTTCATTATACAAGATTCTAACGATATAATATAGTGAAAATGATAAAGTACAATAGTATTAATTTTCAGTCATTTACCCATAAAGCACCACCATTGAAACACGCTGGCTAAAAACGTCCCACACTTTCTTTCCTTCTCAATCCTCATTTTCTAAAAAGTTCATTACAAAAAGGCCATGCAACCGAAAGATGTAGCATGGCCTTTTTTAGAAATTATAGTCCCTTTTCTTTTAAAAACTTCGCTAAGTCGACACAGCGTGTAGAATAACCCATTTCATTATCATACCAAGAAACGACTTTCACCATATTATCTTCTAATACCATCGTAGATAATCCATCAATAATAGAAGAATGTGCATCTCCAACGATATCTGTTGAAACGATTGGTTCATCTGTATAAGCTAAAATGCCTTTTAAGTTTCCTTCTGCAGCATTTTTGAATGCCTCATTTACGTCTTCAGCTGTTACATTTTTATCTAATTCAGCAACTAAATCTACAACAGAACCATCAGATACTGGGACACGTACTGCCATACCGTTTAATTTTCCATTTAAGTTCGGTAACACTTTTCCAACTGCTTTCGCTGCCCCTGTCGATGTTGGAATAATGTTTTCAGCAGCCGCACGTGCACGACGATAATCTTTATGTGGTAAATCTAAGATTTGTTGATCGTTCGTATAAGCATGAATAGTCGTCATTAATCCACGTTTTAGTCCAAACGCTTCATCTAATACTTTTGCAAATGGTGCTAAACAATTCGTCGTACAAGATGCATTCGAAATAATATGATGGTTTGCTGCATCATATTCTTCTTCGTTCACACCCATCACAACAGTGAAATCATCATCACTAGCTGGTGCAGAAACGATTACTTTCTTTGCCCCTGCTTCTAAATGCTTTGCTGCATCTTTACGGTTTGTAAAACGCCCTGTTGATTCAATCACTACTTCAACATCGTGATTTTTCCAACCGATATTTGCTGGATCAAACTCTGAATACACATGAATTTTCTTTCCGTTCACAACTAAATCGCTTCCGTCTACTTCAACTGTTGCATCTAATTTCCCATGTACAGAGTCATATTTTAATAAATGTGCTAACATTTCGGCATCTGTTAAATCGTTAATTGCGACAATATCAAATCCATCATCATTTAATGCCTGTCTAAAAATATTACGCCCAATTCTCCCAAATCCGTTAATACCTACTTTTACTGTCATATTTATTTCCTCCTTAAAATTTCACTATTTATTTATATTTAATATTTCTTTTGCTGCCGCTTCATCCGTAATCAATACATCTGTTTTTTTCTTTTGTACGTAAGATACAATTGCATCTGCTTTTTCACATCCACCTGCAACAGAAATAACATGTTTATCGTCTGTTAAATCTTCCAGTTGCAAACCAATCGTACGTACCTTATGTACAACATTCCCTTTTTTATCGAAATAATAACCAAATGCTTCGCTTAAGGCATCTTTTTCTTCTAACATATTAATCACTGTATCTTCCGTTTGACGCCGCTTTGCCATCGTTAATGCTTGCCCGATACCATGAATAACGATATTTGCCTTTTGAATCAATTGTACGGTCTCTTGAACAGATGGTTCATTTACAAATGACTGGTACAATGTTTCACTCATTGGGTCTGGTACATGTAATAAACGGTATGTCCCTTTTTCTTTTTCTGCCATTTTTGCTGCAATCATATTCGCTTGGTTTTCAACCTTCTCGCCAACTCCGCCACGAGCCGGAAGAAATAAACAGCGGTATGTGTCAAACGGAACCATCGCTTCTGCAATAGCAGCCATTGTCGTCCCGCCTGTCACTGCAATGGACACATCTTTATGAATAATTGTTTGTAAATAATGAACTGCTGCCCGCCCAATTTCTTGTTTGACAAACATATCTTCATCACTATTGCCAGCTACGACGATTACTTTTTTCAAGGATAATTTTTCTTGTAAATGTTGTTCTAACATAGTCAATCCACTTAATTGTCGTACATAATCATGGAGCTGTATGATGGCATCTTTCCCTTCAGCTGTCATGAGCATGCCTTTAGTCGAACTTGTAACGAACCCTAATTGTTGCAATGTGTCAAGTTCATTGCGAATAAGTCGTTCTGGCAAACGCAACCTATCTACAATTGCTCTCCTCCCTACAGGTTCATGTAAGGAAATTGTGTAGAGCACATTGTAACGTTGAGCCATTTTTTCTAATAGGTCTGGGAATACGGCTTTTTTCCATTGCATTAATTGTTCCATGGAAACACCCTTTAACTAAAAGTCTTTTGAATTTTAAAATACTTACGGGACATTTTTGTCCTACAGAGAACAATTACGACCCACTTAGTGTAAAAAATAATTATCTTTATATTACCATATTTTTTACAATTAAATCAATCCTTTTATTCCATTTCATTTTTAAGGAGCATTGCTTCCAAATTTTCAAACGTCAACTGTGTACTGTTAAGCTCTACGTCCCCAAGCTTCACAACGGGAATTTCAATTTGATATTTTTCCAACAATACATCGTCTTCATATATATCAATTTTTTCAATTAAAAATGGGTATACTGCTTGCATTGCTTCTAATAACACTTCCGCCTCATCACAGAGTAAACAATTTTCTTTCGTAAAAAATTGTACTTTTTTCATTTCATCGCTTCCTCTTCATCTACCATTACATCATGCATCATTTCTACAAAATGCCTGACAATTCTTGCTGTCAATCCCCAGATAACTTTATCTTCATATTGATAAAAGTATTCTTTTTTCGCTCTCGGTCGCCAATCATAATCTTTCCCACCATGAATAAGTTCATACGGGAAATCTTCTGATGGTACTGGTTGAAAGGTGATGTCATATACTGCCGGTGCGTGTTCCAAGAAATATGTTAACGGAACTGTAAACACTTCCGCTACTTCCTCTTTATTCATTTTCATATTAGAAAGTGAGCGAATTTTTCCGATGAACGGATAAATACAAGTACCAATATCTGAAATTATATAATCGAATGGAATGACGTCTTCTACTTCTGAAGCTGAAATCCCTAATTCTTCGGTCGTCTCACGTATCGCACAATGTTTTGCCGATCGATCTGTTTCATCTATTTTCCCACCTGGAAAACAAACATCCCCAGGTTGACTACGCATGTCATAGGAGCGAACTTCAAACAATAGATGGATTCCATCTGCTTGTTCCACTAATGGAATTAAAATAGCTGACTGTCGATATTGTTTTTCTCCCATCATTCTCGGTTCTCTATTAGTAAAGCTGTCTAAAATTCTCTTTATATCCAACAGACTCCCTCCCATTCTCTTATGTTTCATTATATATGTATCCCTTACATTTTTAAACTAGCAATTCTTTGTTGTTATTTTCAATAGAATGTGTACAATTAGTAATGGATAGAAATTATCCTTTAATTTGGTCCTGTGAGGCTAACAAGGTGAACGAAATGATACATATTTTGTAACGTCAACATGTATACACCTTGAGAGAGGTGTATTTTTTTGCAAAAAATCGTTCACTCAAAAATAATAATTGGAGTGAAGTAAGATGGCAAAGAACGGAGAAATTCAAGTACATGAACGCCCACCATTACAACAGAGCGTTCCATTAGGTATCCAACATTTATTCGCAATGTTTGGTTCCACTGTTTTAGTTCCTATTTTATTCGGCATTAACCCTGCAATTGTTTTATTAATGAATGGGGTCGGAACATTAATTTATTTATTCATTACGAAAGGGAAAATTCCTGCATATTTAGGTTCAAGTTTTGCATTTATCTCCCCTGTCCTCGTCGTATTAGGGAAATATAATGGAGAAGAAGGATTCGGTTATGCGCTCGGTGGATTTTTAATCGTCGGTATCGTGTTAACGATTGTCGGTATATTAATTAAATTCATCGGGACAAGCTGGATTGACATTGTTTTCCCACCAGCAGCAATGGGAGCAATCGTTGCAGTAATTGGATTAGAACTTGTACCGGTTGCAGCAGAAATGGCGGGATGGATTCCAGCCGCAGACGCACCAGCAGATTGGGTAATGGATAAGACAGATGCCCTTGTAGCATTGTTAACTTTATTACTTACGATTGTGTTTTGGGTGACGATGCGTGGCTTTTTAAAAATTATTCCGATTTTGCTCGGAATTACTGCAGGATATATTATCGCCTATTTCTTCGGTATTCTTGATGTATCAGCAGTAGATAAAGCAACTTGGCTTACTACACCAGAGTTTTATACGATGAAATTTGACTGGACAGCGGCACTGATCATTTTACCAGCGGCACTCGTTTTAATACCAGAGCATATCGGACATCTATTCGTTACGAGTAACATCGTCGGAAAAGATTTAACAAAAGATCCTGGACTTGATCGTTCCTTCATTGGAAATGGTGTATCAACGATGATTTCTAGTTTCTTCGGTTCTACACCTAACACAACATATGGTGAAAATATCGGTGTACTAGCAATTACTCGCGTGTACTCCACATATGTCATTGGAATAGCAGCTATTATGGCGATCCTTCTATCCTTTATCGGAAAATTAGCAGCTTTAATTCAGTCGATTCCAACACCTGTCATGGGTGGGATTTCATTATTGTTATTCGGAATCATTGCTGCGAGTGGGATTCGTATGCTTGTAGAAGCAAAAATTGATTATTCTAAATCACAAAACTTAATCTTAACATGTGTCGTCTTAGTTATCGGTATTAGTGGTGCATCCCTTCAAATTGGAGAAGCATCTTTAACAGGAATGGGACTAGCTACAGTCGTTGCGATCGCATTAGGATTATTTTTTAAAGTACTAGATTTATTGAAACTATCGAATGAATCTTAATGGCATGGAAATAGAAAAGATAATTCTAGATTCGTCATCATCGTTTTGGCGCTTTGCTAGCTAGAGTTACAATCGTCTTATTAGCATCTTCCTTCCTTGTATTTTCAGCAAGAAAGGAGGATGCTTTTTTTAAGCATTTGAAAACTTCTCTGCACTACCGAAGGTTCTAAGTAGCTTAATGATTTTTGATCGCCGGACAAATTAAAAGCACAAATATGAAAACTAGGTAATTGCAAAAATCTGGTCCGAAGTTGCAAGAATACAGCCCAAGGTTGCAAGATTACGGCATGAAGTTGCAAGAATACAACCCAAAGTTGCAAGATTACGGCCCGAAGTTGCAAGAATACAACCCCAAACCAGCAAGAACGCAACCATAAACCCCAATCAGCTCCCCCGCAAAATAGAAACAGGAAGTTGTGAGGTAGAAGAATAGGAAGAATCAAAAATCAAATCCAGGAACATATAAAAAATCAACAAAAGCTAAAAGACGATGATATAAGCAATTAACTAACGTGATTTGGAGAGTACAATCCATTTACAGGACAACGATGATATTTTGTAATTCTATCCTTCTATAAGTCTAAAAAATGTGACAAATCAATTTTCTTCTCAATACATAAGTCTCCATAAAACTTTCAGAATTATTGGTATTTTCCTACTTTTACATTATAATAAAATTTGTACATAAAAAGGAGTGGTGAAAATGACAAATGGTTTATTTGGTGAATTTGGTGGAAGTTATGTTCCAGAAGATTTACAAGTAGTATTGAACCAATTAACAGAAGCATTTGAAACATATAAAGATGACCCTGAATTCCAGAGTGAATTTAATTATTATGCAAAAAACTTTATCGGACGCGATAATCCATTAACATTTGCGAAAAATTTAACAGAAAAAATTGGTGGCGCCAAAATTTATTTAAAACGTGAAGATTTGAATCATACTGGTGCACATAAAATCAACAATGTAATCGGGCAAATTTTACTTGCAAAAAGAATGGGAGCAACAAGAATTATTGCTGAAACTGGCGCTGGACAACATGGTGTAGCAACCGCTACAGCTTGTGCAATGTTTAATATCCCTTGTATCATCTACATGGGAAAAACAGATATGGAACGTCAAGCATTAAATGTGTTTCGTATGGAATTACTCGGTGCAGAGGTTGTCCCTGTAACTGCAGGACAAGGTCGTTTAAAAGATGCTGTTGATGCAGCATTAAACGATTTAATCGAAAACTATGCACATACATTTTATTTAATCGGTTCTGTCGTTGGACCACATCCTTTCCCATCGATGGTCAAACATTTTCAATCGATCATTAGTGAGGAAGCAAAAGCACAAATATTAGAGGTAGAAGGAAAATTACCAACTGCTGTCGTCGCTTGTGCTGGTGGTGGAAGTAATGCGATCGGAGCATTCGCACACTTTATCGACGATGAAAATGTACGCCTCATTGGTGTCGAGCCGAAAGAAGCCCCAACATTGACGGAAGGGGTACCTGCTGTCCTACATGGTTTCAAATGTTTCACATTGCTTGATGAGGATGGAAACCCAGCCCCAACCTATTCGATTGCTGCTGGTTTAGATTACCCAGGAATTGGGCCAGAGCATAGTTATCTAAAACAAACGGGTCGTGCCGAATATGTTGCGGTAACAGGTGATGAAGCATTAGAAGCATTCAAATCACTCTCTCGTATTGAAGGAATTATTCCTGCATTAGAGAGCTCCCATGCTATTGCCTATGCTACAAAATTAGCGAAAGATTTAGACTCGGATGATATTATTATCGTAAACTTATCTGGGCGTGGCGACAAGGATGTGGACCAAGTATTTGAAATGGAAAAAGGAAAATAAACTTCTTTCCAAAGTACATTTTTCGAAAAAAGACATTCTGTTCTATAACAAATTAATTGATTTTTCAAATATTTCTCGTTTATAATAAAATAAACTATGAAAATAAAGGAGAATTCTATATGCCATCTGTTGTAGAACAATTAAAGGAATTACCGACAACTGCCATTTCCGACGTACTAAAAGGTTTGAATAATATCGATCCCAACATAAAACCTTTGAAAGATACATATAAGATTGCTGGTGAAGCATTCACTGTGCAAACCGCTGTCGGTGATAATTTAGCATTGTTAACCGCTTTAAAAGAAGCAAAACAAGGAGACATTTTAGTCGTTGATGTAAAAGGAGATACTTACCGTGCTGTTGCCGGCGATTTTGTCGTTGCAATGATGCAAACAATGGAACTCGGTGGACTTGTCGTTGATGGTGCAGTGAGAGATGTGATCGATATTAAACGATTAAATTTCCCTGTATTTGTCCGCAACACGACGACTGCTTCTGGAAGTAAAAACGGTCCTGGTGCAACGAATATTCCGATTTCTTGTGGCGGTATGCATGTAAACCCAGGTGATATCATTGTTGGGGATGTAGATGGAGTTGTTGTGATTCCAAAAGATAGAGCAGAAGAAGTATTGACAGGCGCAAAACAAAAAGTAGCAAATGATGAAGAACGTGAAGCAAAAATTTTAGGTAACAAAGAAGCAGTTATTGAATACGTTAATGGCATGATTGCTAAAAGTAAAAAATAAATAAACAACCGAAATGAAAGCATCATCGCTTTTCATTTCGGTTTTTCTTCCTTTCATCATGCCGTCTATCTAATGTTAAAAACAACCAATAAAAAAATGCAGTTAAAATACCTTGCCAAATAATGTCCATTTTTAATGGTTTTCCTAAAAACAACTTCATCCCAGCTAATATAATAATAAAAAATACAGCAAACAAGATGGATTGCTTTACAATTTTCTGCAAAAGAAACCCTCCAAAACTCGAATTAGAACTTATGTGTTTTTCTTTCTTTTCGCGTTTTTAACCGAATCCATCCGTAAAAGAAATAGAGTACCGCAAACACAATAGCGATGCGAAGAGGTGTTAAAAATGTTACATCACGTAACGGCAAACGCCCGACATAAGCAATACCAAAAAATAAAGCGCCATATATAAAGCTTTCTATAATTAATTTACGCAATGAATCACCTCACTAATTTTTACCCTCTACATACACATATAAACATAGATATTTCCTACATCATTTGAAAGGAAATTTTACCATAAATAAATTTGGAATGAAACCATTACAAAAAAGCGCCTATATGTATAGACGCTTTTTGATTACATAAAAATTTTACCTGGGTTTAAAATATTACTTGGATCAAGTACTTGTTTCATGCTCTTCATGACATCCACGGCATCTCCATGTTCTTGGCGTTGGAATGCTTTCTTTCCTATTCCTACTCCATGTTCGCCAGTACAAGTTCCTCCTAGTTCAATTGCTTTTCTAGCAATTTTTTCTGTCACTTCTAATACTTTTGATTTTTCTTCTTCATTTTCTTTTTCAAACGTTAAAAATGTATGGAAGTTCCCGTCTCCAACATGGCCTAAAATTCCTCCATGAATATGGTATCCATCCATTAATTCACGTGTGTAATGAATAATAACCGATAATTTTGATATTGGTACACAAACATCTGTTATGAAATAGCTAATCCCTTGCTGATGTTGGAAGGCATATGCCATTTCATGTCGGGCACGCCATAATTCATGCCGCTCTTTTGTTGTCGTAGCAACAGCCCAATTATCACAGCCAATATCTTCCATTAATTCTTTCACGACTGCTACTTGTGCATCAACCGTATCTTTCGTTCCTGCAAACTCAAAGAACAAGGAATGTTGTTCCGGAAACGTATAATCACCATAAGCATTTACAGTTTTGATACTCGTATCATCGACCAATTCCATTCTCGTAATCGAAATGTCATTCGCCAATACCGCGTATGCCCCTTCCGCACATTCTTCCACTGTAGGGAATGTGCACCGTGCCGCTATAAGATATTCTGGAATACCGAATAATTTTAATGTAATTTTCGTAATAATCCCAAGTGTTCCCTCTGAACCGGTAAAAAGTCCAGTTAAACTATATCCCGAAGAAGTTTTCTTCGCTTTTGTTCCAGTATGAATGACACGTCCGTCCGCTAAAACTACTTCTAAATCAAGAATACAATCTCGCATTGAACCGTACCGAACAGCTGTCGTACCGCTCGCATTTGTTGCTGCCATTCCGCCAATTGTCGCATCTGCCCCTGGATCGATTGGAAATTGTAAACCATATTTATTTATTTTTTCATTTAACATCGTTCTCGTAATTCCCGGTTCAACTGTCACCGTCATATCTTCTGGCGAAAATTCGATCACTTGATTCATTCTTTCTAAATTTAAAGATATCCCTTTTTCCATTGGAATTACTTGCCCTTCTAATCCTGAACCAAAGCCATAAGCCGTAACTGCTACAGCCTGTTCGTTCGCAATATGTAAAATTTGTTGAATATCTTCTGTCGATTCTGGAAAACAGACGACATCTGGTAAAACAGGGTCGTGTGATGACTCGTCACGACTATGTCGATATAATTCTGATTCTGATGTAGAAATTTGATCTTTACGCAACACTTTCTCTAATATATCTTTTATTCCCACCGTGCTTCTCCCCTTTACCTTTTTACATATATTTATTTTATCATAGGCGATGAAAAAATGCGTTTATTTTCTGAAAACTTCCGCGGATTTTTCATACAATCGAACGAAGGCAATATATATCATATATCCTAAACCATATCCAACCATCACATCTGTTAAAAAGTGGACATGGATGATATATCGACTAATTCCAATAAGCGTTATGAATGTTATCGCAACAATATAAATGAAATGACGCACCCCATCTAGTTGCCATTTTTTCGTTAAAAAATATGCAACTAACAAATAGCAGACAATCGGCACCATTGCATGACCAGATGGAAAACTAAAACCAACCGCATCTAATGTTGGTTCAATGCTCGGTCGTTCTCTCTGAATGATAAGTTTTATTCCTCTATTCAATAAATGACTCGATATAATCGCACTAACCAAAACAGCTGTCGGGATGATGGAGCGGAATAAAAAGATGAAACATACACTCATAATAATAACAAAAGGGATGAGCCAGCTCTTAGAACCTAATACTGTTATGTTCGCAAAAAAAGTATAAACAATGGTATGTTCGAATAATGGAACGAATGGTTGTGTAAGTTGATCTAATAGCGGTTCCATATGCAAAACTGCAATTTGAAATGTCCAAGTTAAAATAAAGATGGAAAGAATAAGGACAGAGAGGAATTTTATTTTATGACTTTTATTCATTTTACCCTCCAAATAGTATAATTAATTGTAGTTTTATGGTAATCTTATAATACTATAGATGTTTCAACGATGTCGAACACAATATAAAATAATGGTAGAAAGGAATATGTGCGATGATTACAAAACAATTTACAATTACAGCAGATGTTGGACTACATGCTCGACCTGCAACACAACTCGTACAACAAGCGAGTAGATACTCTTCAGAAGTAGAATTAAAATATAAAGAAAAGAAAGTGAATGTTAAGTCGATTATGGGCGTCATGTCACTTGGTCTTGCAAACGGCGCAGAGTTCGAATTAATTGTAGACGGACCAGATGAAGAAGAGGCAATAAAAGGCTTAGAAAACTTATTAAATAAAGAAGGTATTGCAAAATAATTTTGGCACCAATCCTAAAGAGGGGTTTGGGACATACAAGTTTGAACACGAACAAGTCATATGAATCACTTCAAAAATGTACAACACTTTTCCAAGATTCTTTCGTGTTTCGTCTTAACTTTTATGTTTCCGGACCTCTTTTTTGTTTGCCTCCATATTTTAGTAAGTTACCTATAAAACTACATATGAAAATTAATATCATCAACAATAAAGACGTACGAAACTATTTTTTATAAAAATATCACAAAAAACACCTACACAACCTCCTTTATAAGAAGGATATTGTGTAGGTATTCTTTTTATGCT